>JAJYHI010000038.1 GCA_021784835.1 bacterium | reverse complement strand
AGTACGAGAGGACCGGGATGGACGAACCTCTAGTGTTCCAGTTATCACGCCAGTGGTAATGGCTGGGTAGCTATGTTCGGAAGGGATAACCGCTGAAAGCATCTAAGTGGGAAGCCCCCCCTAAGATTAGATTTCCCCTGTGGCAACACAGCTAAAGATCCCTCATAGACTATGAGGTTGATAGGTCGGGTGTGTAAGCGCAGCAATGTGTTTAGCTTACCGATACTAATAGATCGTGAGGCTTAATCATTATTTTTTAAGCCTGATCCTGTACTAATTTGCTTAATTTTCGTTCAATTATTTTATAGACAAGTTTTCGGTAACTATAGCATAGGGGAAACACCCGTTCCCATTCCGAACACGGAAGTTAAGCCCTACAGCGCCGATGGTATTATGCGGGTAGCTGCATGAGAGAGTAGGTCGTTACCGGATTTAAATACCCCGAATAATGAAATAACCAAAACATTATTACGGGGTTTTTTATTTTATAAAATCTTAAAATTTATTTATGATTTTAAATCAGACGAATTTTGTAAATTTTTTATTTTCCTTTGAAGGTTTTGTCATTGTTTCTATTTTTATTTTTTTAATCGGCCTTTCGATAGGAAGTTTCTTAAACGTCGTAATTTACCGCCTTCCTAATAATACTTCCATAGTTTTTCCTTCGTCGGCATGTCCTGCATGCGGCAAAAAAATTAAGTTTTACGATAACATTCCGGTTTTAAGCTATATAATCTTGAAAGGTAAGTGCAGAAGCTGCGGAAATAAAATTTCTATAATATACCCTGCAATTGAAATTTTAACCGGTTTACTGCTCTATGCACTGTTTTTAAAATTTTTTTATAAATCTTTTTTCTATTACTCAATTAATGCTTATGACGTAAATTATTTTAAAGAATATTTAGGTTTTATTTTTGATAGATGGATTATTTCGGCATTTTTTCTTTTTATTCTTATTCCCATAGCTTTTATCGACTTGTTTCACAGCATCATTCCTGATTCTTTAAATATACTTCTTATAATTTCAGGTTTTATTTTAAATATTTTCCTTTTACATACCTCATTCTTATTTCCGTTATACGGATTTCTCGCCGGAGGTTTATTTTTCTTCTTAATCGCTTTTTTTTATGAATTTATTAAAAAACGCGAAGGACTTGGCGGAGGAGATATTAAGTTAATAGCCGGAATTGGCGCATTTTTAGGATTAAAAGGCGTAATTTTTACGATTTTTATAGGCGCGGTTTTAGCATTGTTAGGATTTTTAGCATTATTTATTATTTTAAAATTTAAAAGAGGCCAACAACAAAAAGAATCTTTACATGAAAGCATTTCTAATTTTAAAGTACCTTTCGGTCCATTTTTATCGTTAGCGTCCGTTTTTTTTATTTTTTATGGAAATGAATTATTCAGAATGTATTTAAATTTATTATTGCATTAATTTTTTTATAACGACGATCATTTGACAAATAGTTAAATTATGTTAAAATATTTAAAATATATATAAAATATAATATAGGGGATAAAATGAATACAAAAAAATTTTTAAAATTAATAGTTTTAGTATTGTTTTTTTCTTTTGCGTCGTTATCGGTTCAAAAAAACGTTTTTGCAATCGCTAAAGTTTCAATTTTACCCTATAAAATTATATCGTCTAACTATGAAAGATATGCATATATTGGAAAGAGCGTTCCTTTAATTTTAAGTTCAAATATCGCCGGGAAAAAAATAGCGGTGATACGTAACTCCGATATTGCCTCTTATATTGAAAAAACACATGCTAATTTTTCCTCGTCAAGTCTTTTAAACCTTTCTAAGCATTTTAATTCAAAATACGTTATCTATGGAAGAATAGAAAAAATAGGCAACGTTTTTATTATTCAGACTAATATTTTTGATTCGGCAAAACGGCAGGTAATATTCAGAAACCACATTAGTGCGCTCGGCGTAAACTTTATAGTTGACGATATCAACGAATTATCCGCCGTAATAAAAAAAGAGATCGAATCAAACGAATATGCGGTTCAATCTTCAGTTTCGCCTGTTCATCCAACCGTTCCTGCTGTCTCTGCCGTATCTCCGACATTTTCAAATCAGGCAAGGGCAAAAAGTTCTATTTTTATAAAAAGATTCGCCCAAAATAATGAAGGAATGACGAAATCGGTTTCAAAGAAATACGTTATTCAAGCAATAACTGCCGGCAGGTTTTTAAAAAACGGAATTCAAACCGCAGTAGCTACAAGACATAGGGTAATATTGTACGGACTTTCGCTTAACGGAAATCTTAAAAAACTCGCACAGTATAATCTTTCGGTCAGATCTAACGTTATATATCTTGGAATTTATAATATTTCTAAAAATTACAATGCAATAGTTTTAACCAAAGCAAAATTAGGTATGATTATATCGTATATGCTAATTTACAGGAACGGAAAACTTGTAAAGCTGACCAAGAATTACGGCATATTTTTAAGGGTTATGAATATGCCAGGTTTAGGAAGGGTTATCGTCGGACAAAAGCCTATCTCGGTAGTGCCGTCAGGAAGATATTTTAACGATTATGTAACTGGACAGAATTATTATCCTATAGGTCAGTTCGGCGGGAATACCTATATCTATAAATTTAATAAAAGCACAAATTCATTAACGAAATCAACCATGCTGACTTTTTTTAACGACATAACCCTTTATGGCACGGTTTACGGAAATTTTAAGCAAAACGGTAAAAAATATCTTGTTGCGCTGTCAAAATCCGGTAATTTGATGATCATTAACGGCAATGGGAAAACAATCTATACCGGCTCAAAAACATATGGGGGCTCGCCACTGCAAGTTAGAGTTCCATCTTTCAGCGGAGTAGAAAGTTCCTCATATACAGGCGGACTTATATATAATATACCGGCACAGATCAGCGGATTCAATATTCAAAAGAAACCTGAAATTATTGTGTTAAAAAATTACAAACAGGGAGCATTCCTGCATCATTTAAACTATTTTATAAAAACCTCTATTTTCTGCGTTGCATGGAATAAGATAGGTTTTTATCCTATATGGGAAATAAAACCGGTAGTAGGTTACAGCGCCGGTTTTTCAGTTTTTAAAGAAAACGGCGCGACGTATCTTGCGGATGCAATAGTAGAAAATCCTGGAACGCCTTTTAAAAGCCCAAAGAGCTATATTGCGATTTATAATATTTCCGGTTCAAACGCCAAAAACTAAAATTAAAGCTATTGAAGATATTTTAAATAATTGCTATAATATTTAAATCTTGGCGGTGTAGCTCAGTCGGTTAGAGCATACGGCTCATATCCGTAGTGTCCGGGGTTCGATTCCCTGCACCGCCACCACTAAATATATCAATATTTATCAATATTTATATTTCAAATCTAGTTTTACTGATACTTCCGATATAGACCTCGTATTTTTTTATCAAACGACGATACTTCTTATATATTGTCAATTCTAATTTAGTTTTTGATTGAATTCAAAGCTTAAATGGCATTATAAAGCATAAATAAAAATATGTTATAATTATAACGACATTACTTTTCGTTCGGCGTTTTAACTAATTTTAAATCGGTGTCCAGTGAAACAGAAATATGCAACTGCCGGTAAAATTATAAAAGGGTGCGAAAAGTATTTTATTCAAGAGATTAAATATAGGGAGCAAATTTAAATGCGCAAGGGGATCAAATCTCTTTACAAAAAACAGATAAATGAGAACAATGCAAAACTGTTTATAAATTTACATTTATTTTATCTCATTTTTTAATCTTCAAGCATTATTTAAGTAATAGAATTATACCCACTTTAAAGATTTTAAAACGGCTTCGCGCCATTTTGCGTACAAAGCGTTTCCGGCATTATAGCCGATTTGCGGGTTATATATTTTTTCGGTTTTTTTGAATCTCCGGAACATCGCGTCAGTCCAAAAACCAGTGCTTACGGCGCTGAGTCCGGCTATTCCGAAAGCCGTCATTTCGGTAAAACCTGCTTTTTCGACGACCATATTTAAAATATCGGATTGAAACTGCATTAAAAAATCGTTCTCGCTTGCCTTGCCGTCAACTCTTAATTTATATTTCGATAAATCGAATCCGCTTTTTAAAGTATTTTCGAATTCTATAACGACGTCTTTGGTCTGGTATGCTAAAGATTCTAAAGCTGCTCTGATTATATGGTTTTTATTAGCCGCTCCGGTTAATCCTATAATAAGCCCCCTTGCGTCCGGGTCCCAATACGGAGCGCCGAGGCCGGATAAAGCGGGAACGAAATATACTCCTTCGTTGGAAATAACGCTTTTTGCCGCATCGGAAGATTCCGCCGCCGAACTTATTATACCTAAATTGTCTTTAATAAACCGGATAATTTCGCCGCCGGTAAAAATACTGCCTTCAAGGGCGTAATGAGCTTCTCCGTCTAATTTCCACGCGACGGTGGCGACTAATTTATCGGAGGCGTAAATTCTGTTTCCGGTTTCGATCATTGCAAAAAGTCCGGTTCCGTAAGTATTTTTTATTATTCCTTTTTCAAAACCTGAATGCGCGAAAAGGGATGCCTGCTGGTCGCCGAGAATTCCGACTACCGGTATGGATTTTCCTGTAATTTTTTTTTCGGTGTTGCCGAAATCATAATTGCTGTCGCATACCAAGGGGAGCATTGATTCTTTGACTTCGAATATTTTAAGAAGTTCTTCGTCGTATTTTAAGGTATTTATATTATACAAAAGCGTTCTGGAAGCGTTTGAAGCATCCGTGGCGTGAACGGAACCGCCGGTCAGATTCCAAAGGACCCAGCTGTCCACCGTTCCAAAAAGCAATTCTCCTTTTTCCGCAATATTTTTCGCCCCGCCGACATTATCTAACACCCATTTAATCTTGGTAGCCGAAAAATACGGGTCTAAGAATAAGCCTGTTTTTTCTTTTATAAGATTGCGGTATTCGGATAAATCTTTGCAGGTTCCGGCGGTCCTTCTGCACTGCCACGCTATAGCGTTATACACTGGTTTTCCGGTATTTTTATTCCAAAGCACCGAGGTTTCCCTCTGGTTTGTAATGCCTAAGGAAACTATTTCGTAAGAGCCGCAATGTTCAAGCGTTTCGTTTAAAACTTTAACCGCCGTATTTAATATATCGTACGGATCTTGTTCGACCCACGCCGGCTTAGGATGTATTTGCGGAAATTCGCGATAGGAAGAATGTATGAGTCCGCCGTTTTTATCGAAAGCTATCGCCCTGTTGCCGGTAGTGCCCAAATCGAGCGCTATAACCGCCTTTTTCATAAGCATCCCTTGTTTTACGCCTTATATTTTATAATCCTTAATAAATCTAAAGTTCGCTCCTTCACCTTTTGAAAGGATGCGTACTCAATCTCATCGTTAGAAACTTCGCAATTGAATTTTAAATGTATTAGCTACTCCTTAAATTTAATCCCATTTTTTTTACCCTTCGATTGACTTAATTATAGCGTCTTATTTTATTCCAGTCAATTAGGAGGCTAATACAAAATGAGACATAGGAGTATCAAGGGTTTTTAGACTTTATTGGCGAAGTTGGGTTATACACTCTCCCGTATTTTCTGGCGTAAATAAATCTTTTATTAAAAGGCGAAAGCGGATAGCCGTCCTTATCGGTTTTAATGTTTTTGATATAGCCTTTTTTAATTAAAACGGAAAGATTTTTGGGAAATTTTTTATATTTTATTCTGTATGAAATCAATGCAAGGTTTAATTCCTGGATTTCTTGGACATATTCTGTTTTTTTTGCTAATTTGACATAGACGTAATACCTGTTTATTATTATAACCGCAAGAACGAAAATAAATATTAAAACAATTATATTTTCAAGAGCGGTTTCGGAATGCTTGTTTAATTTCGTCATAAAGGTAAAATAATAAAAATATCCGGTTTAAAATTTAGACGGCAAAAGCTAAAAAAGGTGAAAAAATAAATTGTAATAATTTATAAAAAAATATAAAATTTGATAAATGCTTTTAAGATAATTTAAGTTTTATAAAAAATAATTAAAAATATTATGGATAAGAGACGATATTATTATGTTATAATTTCGCTGATTTTTTTACAGATTATATCGACCGCTATAGTTTTAATTATTAATTTTATAAATATATCGGCTAATAATTCAAGCATTATTTTATATACAGAGCCGTTTATATTTATTTTAACCTTAGCCTTATTTGCAATTGTAATAAAGTTTAAGAAAAAAATATTCGATCAAGACCTCGAAAATATGGCTTTGACCGACGGGCTTACCGGTCTTTATAACAGAAGATATTTCGACATGTTTTATGAAAATATATTCAATCAAAGTTCAAGATACGGTATTCCGCTGACGTTAATTATGTGCGACATAGACCACTTTAAAAAAATAAACGATACATACGGACACGATAAAGGAGACATAGTTTTAAAAGAGATTTCAAATATATTAAAATCAAATACCAGAAAAACCGACATTGCGTCAAGATTTGGAGGGGAAGAGTTTATACTTTGCCTTCCTTCTACCGAAATAACGAGCGCATTGGACGTGGCGAGAAAAATTAAGCAGATGGTTTTAAACGTTAAAACAAAAGATATAAAAAAAGTAACCGTCAGTATGGGAGTTACTTTTTACAGAACAGAGTTTGATAGCAACCCGACAGGACTTTTGAAACGATTGGACGATCTTCTTTACGAAGCAAAAAAAAGAGGAAGGAACAGAATAATTTCCGAAGACCACGCCGGCGATATTATAGAAGTCGAAGAAAATCCCTGGTTAGACGAATAAGTTATAATTTATATTGTAACGCCGATATTTGTACAAATAATTAATTTTTTGTTAAAGGAGAAAGGCTATGGCAAATAGGATAAATCCCGGCCACGATATTTTAGAAGTAGGTCAAAACAGAATGGAATTGGTCGATTTCAGGCTGTTTCGCATAGACGAGGAAGGCGAGGAAAGAGAAGGCATTTACGGGATAAACGTTGCAAAGGTTATAGAAATTATTAAAATGCCGGAAGATATATCCGAAGCCCCTAATACTTCGGAGTTTGTAGAGGGCATGTTTAATTTAAGGGGCAACGTCGTTCCTTTGGTCAATCTCCCCAAATGGATGGGCATTGTCGAACCGGAAGAATTAAACAGAAAGAATTATAAGGTTATAATAACTGAATTTAATAGGATAAAAGTAGGATTTATAGTACATGAAACCACAAAAATAAGGCGTGTTTCATGGGACGATATCAGCGCTCCGGAACTGTCGTCTGTAAGTTCGGTAGATTCTAAAGTAACGGGAATTATCAAGGTCGAAAACGACGAACTTCTTCTTTTGCTGGACTTTGAATCGATAGTCGACGAACTCGGTTTTTACAACAGGGAAAATATGGAAATAGAAACTGAAAAAAATGAATTCGGCGGCAATAAAACTATACTTATAGTCGACGACTCGTCTTCGGCGAGAAAAATAATAAATAATGCATTAACTAAGGAAGGATTCAAAACAGTGCTTGCAGAAAACGGAAAAGCAGCTCTTGATGAGGTTTATGAAGATAAGTATAATTTTAGCGCAATTATTTGCGACGTCGAGATGCCCGTTATGGACGGCTATACATTCACTAAGACCTTAAAGTCCGACGATAAGTATAAAAATATTCCGATTATAATGCACTCTTCCCTGAGCGGGACCGAAAATTCTGAAAAAGGAGAGCGTGCCGGCGCAGATTTTTATGTGGTAAAATTCGACCCGGTAGAATTTATAAGCACTATAAAAAAGGTGCTTTGACAAATTAAAATTAAGTTGCAATTAATAATTAAAAATGGTAAAAAAATTAATTACATATTTTTCATAAGGAGGTGAGAAATTAATTGAAAAAAGTATTATTATCGATTTTGTTCCTAACTTTAATAGCAATACCTTCCAGCTCTTTTGCCGCAGTTAAACAGGCAAAAAAAGCATCAGCTAAAAAAGTCGTAGCCAAGAAGATGGCCGTAAAAAAAGCCGTTAAAACAGTATCTTCCGCTACAGTAAAGGCTGTTCAGCAGGCTCTTGCTAAAGACGGATTTTTTAAAGGCAAGGTTGACGGAATGATCGGACCGGTTACTACGAATGCCGTTAAAGCTTTTCAGAAAAAAAACGGACTTAAGGCAGACGGTATAATAGGTCCAATGACGCTTAAAAAATTAGGCGTAAAGTAATTTTTCATGAAATTTGAATTTTATTGGAAAAAAGGCGACAGATTAATTTTCTGCCGCCTTTTTGTTTTTAATTTTTAAATATATAGCGCTCATATTTTGTTTATTTTTTATAGATTGCACATTTCTATTAACTTTTTTAATGTTTAAAATATGGCTGAGAAAATATTTTTTATTACTGGAATCGATACCGGCATAGGTAAAACATTTTGCAGTTCCCTGCTGTTGTCGGCTATTAAGGAGAAAGGTTATGATGCCGGCTATATGAAGCCCGTCGAAACCGGCGTCGAAACCGGCGAAGACGGCTTAAAAAAATATATAGACGGTTTTTACGTTAAGACATACTGCGATTTAAAAGAAAATCTAGACATTATAACTCCGTATACTTTCCGGCTGCCTCTGTCGCCTTATGCGGCGCTTAAAAAAGAAGGCGGAGAATTATGTATTAAGGAAATCCTTTTTAAATTTTACGAACTTAATAAAATTCACGATTATATGCTGGTGGAAGGAGCAGGCGGAATGCTTGTTCCCTTAAAACGCGGTCATTTTATGATAGATATCGCAAAATATTTAGACGCAGGGGTTGTTTTAGTTACTAAAGCCGGTTTAGGAATGATAAACCAGACGCTTTTGAGTATAGAATATGCATTGAATAAAGGAATTAAAATGTCCGGCATAATTATAAACAATGTCTTAGGCGAAAAAGATGAAAGCGTATCCTCCAACAAAGAAATTTTATGCGAATTTACCGATGTTCCTATTATCGGCGAAATTCCATTTATTCCTAAAGAAAAACGATACGGAGAAATAAAAGTACACAAAGACTTTGCTTTAAAATATATAGACTTAGAAAAAATTTTATTATAAAATATTAATAAAAATAATTATTTCTTAAGGAGGATTACTATTCATGCGCTTTAATCAATCGGATAGGCTTAAACAATTGCCCGTGTATCTTTTTGCGGAAATAGATAAACTAAAGTCTCAAGTAAAAGCTAGGGGTGTCGATATTATAAGTTTTGGAATCGGAGATCCCGACCTGCCGACGCCGAAAGCAATAGTCGATATTTTAAAGAAAGAAAGCGAAATAGACGCAAATCAAAAATATCCTTCATACGAAGGTCTTTTGAAATTCAGGGAATCGGTTTCGAACTGGTATAAAAAAAGATTCAACATAACGCTTGACCCGGAAACTGAAGTTCTGTCTTTAATAGGCTCAAAAGAAGGAATAGGGCATTTACCGCTTGCTTTTATTAATCCGGGCGACGTAGTTTTGATACCGGATCCTGGGTATCCCGTTTACAGGGCAGGCACTATTTTTGCCGGAGGCATCCCTTATATTATGCCGCTCAAAGAGGAAAACGATTTTTTGCCCGATTTTTCAATTATACCCAACGATATTTTAAAAAAAGCAAAACTTATGTTTCTTAATTATCCGAACAATCCTACTTCCGCATCGGCGGACAGACATTTTTTCAACGAGGTAGTAAAATTTGCAAAGACCAATGAAATTATAGTCGCGCATGATTTTGCGTATTCCGAAGTTTATACGGGCGAAAAGGGGAACGATTCCTTTCTTGAAGCAAACGGCGCAAAAGAAATAGGAATAGAGTTTCATTCGCTTTCTAAAACGTTTAATATGACTGGTTTCAGGATAGGGTTTGCGGCAGGAAACGAAGAAATAATAAAGGGACTCGGAGCCGTTAAAACAAATCTGGATTCCGGAGTATTCCAAGCCATTCAGCTTGCCGGAGCCTACGGATTAGACAACGAGCTTAAAGCAGTCGAGGATAATAATAAAATATATAAAAAAAGACGCGAACTTTTAGTGTCCGGTTTGGAAAAATTGGGTTATAAAGTGTATAAATCCGATGCAACGTTTTACGTTTGGGCGCATGTTCCTAAAACAGGCATGACTTCTAAGGATTTTGCCGTATCGCTCTTAAATGAAACGGGAATAATAGTTACGCCCGGTTCAGGTTTCGGCGAAAACGGCGAAGGTTTTGTGCGGTTTTCATTGACTCTAAGCGAAAACCGTATAAAAGAAGCTTTAGTAAGAATGGGAGCATGATTTTAGCAGACGCTAAGCTTGACGAGGAAGATTTTATCGTATGTTTAGGATTAGGCAGTAATGTCGGCGATAAAGAGTCTAACTTATTAAAAGCATTGGATTTTATTAAAAACGGAGCAAAAGTTTTTAGCGGAATTAGCCCTAAGCATAAAAGTCCGCTGTCTGATGTAAAGATTTCAGGCGTTTCGTCCATATATCTAACCTCTCCGGTCGGAAACGAAAATCAGCCTTTCTTTTTAAACTGCGCTGTTATTCTTAGCATTCAGGCAAAATCGTATAATAATATAGACGACTTCTCAAGTTTTTTTCATAAACTGTTGTCGTTTCTTAAAAATATCGAAAAAATTATGGGCAGAAAAGAATATTCGGTAAGATATATGCCCCGTGTTATTGATATAGATATTCTTTTTGCTTATAATGTCAGTTCAAAAAAATATATTCATATAGATTTACCGGATTTAAAAATTCCTCACAAGGAGATTTTTAAGCGGCTGTTCGTCATGTTTCCCTTATTAGACCTTATAAATATTTCGAACGGTTTTATTTTAAAAAAGCCGTTCGATAAAGAAAGCATAAAAAAAGCCCTTGCAGATTTAAAAAAAACAGATGCAGGGGCTTCCCAGAAAATATCTTATTACGCCAAATTCGACGAAAATTTAAGAGGAATTGCACGCTAACGAGCGACGAGCTTCTCCTCGCAGAGTACTTTATGAGGAAGTTCTTCGTTGTAAATAGATATAAGGCCTCTTTTTATTTCCATAATTTGCGGCTCTAACGAACCGAATCTTTCCACTAAAAATTCTGCGGCCTCCTGAGGTTTAATTATGTCGCCGCAAGTAAAAATATCTACGGCCGCATAGTCGTATTCTGGCCATGTATGAATAGAAAGATGAGATTCGGCAATAATAACCATTCCGCTTATTCCGAACGGATTAAACTCATGAAATTTATGCTCGACTATCGTAGCTTTTGCTTCCGATGCCGCATCCAGCATTGCAGTTTCTACAAACTCAAGATCGTCTAAGATATTTTTTCTGCATTTTTTTAATTCTAAAAGCAAATGCGTTCCTAATGAATTCATTTTACATACCTCCTTCGGAGAACTAAAATCCCCAGCTAAATTTTAATAAATAAATAAAATTTTACACGATTTTTTATTATATGTTATTTACCGAAAAATGCAAGAAAAAAATATATAAAAAAACAGATAAAAATATTGACTTAATTTTTTTTTTAGTATATTATTTGATAATAAAGAAACAAAGCATTATTAATTTATTTAATTTTAAGGGGGTAGAATTATTATGAAAATGAAAAAAGTAATTTCGTCTTTATTAATTGCTTCTGCTTTAACTTTTAGCGCTACTACGGTTTTTGCTTCCACCGGTTCTTCGCTTTTCAGCTCGGAAGGATGCATAGCCTGCCACACTATTAACGGACAGGGCGGTTCGGTTGGACCGGACCTTTCACATGTCGGCAGCAAAAGAAGCCTTTCTTGGATTAAAACTCAGATTACAAACCCTTCCGCTCATTTTGCGGCGGGCAGTTCCGTAACTATAAACGGACAATCTTATACGGCTATTATGCCTGCGCATAAGCATATGTCGGCTTCAAAGCTTAACGCTCTTGCCAGTTATCTTGAATCATTGAAATAATTTTTCTATTAATAATTATGTCTGTCCAATGCCGGCGTTATTTGACGGCGTTCAGGACAGGCATAAATTTATTATTTAAAAATACCGAATTTACCTATATTAAATACCGTAATTTATAACTTATTAATTTTTTATTTTTTAAATTTTATCTATAGTTTTGCGCTTTAATTTTTTATTGATTATTTTTATCGTTAAAATATTATTGAGATATAATAATATTTATTAAAAAAAAGGAGGTGAATTACAATGTTTTCAAAAATGGGTAAATTAATTACTGCCGCTGTAGTATTTGCAGGAGTATCGTCGTTTGCAGTTTCGGCTTTTGCTGCTTCCGGCCCTGCATTATTTAGATCTGAAGGATGTATAGCCTGCCACACTATTAACGGACAGGGCGGTTCGGTTGGACCGGACCTTTCACATGTCGGCAGCAAAAGAAGTCTTTCATGGCTTAAAACCCAGATTACGAATCCTTCCGCTCATTTTGCGGCGGGCAGTTCCGTAACTATAAACGGACAATCTTATACGGCTATTATGCCTGCGCATAAGCATATGCCGGCTTCAGATGTTAATACTATTGCAAAATATCTTGAGTCTTTAAAGTAATCGTCCGAGGATAATTTAAAACTAAAAGATAACGCAAAAAATTGTTTGAAAACCTCCAATCGTTAAAATTTAA
>JAJYHI010000001.1 GCA_021784835.1 bacterium | reverse complement strand
TGCAAAATTTTACTCCCGCATCGGTTTTAGCGTCTGATGAACCTGTGCTGCCTCCATGATTAGTTTGCCGTTCAAGTCCTGCCTGCTGCGGTGGAACATTGTTTGTAAAATCCCCGCCGGAAGTCGTTTGAGAAGTCGTCGTTCCTCCTTTCATGCTTGCCGCTTTTTCTTTATATTTTTCTATGTTGGATTTTAATTTGGAAGTAACGTCGTTAAACTGTGCATCGACATCGTCAAAATTCATATCTGATATTACGTCTAAATATATATAGTTCTGTCCTAACATTAAATATACGAAAAGAAGAACCATTAAGAGCATATATATAATACCTACGCCGAATCCTACAAAGCCCCCGAACATTGAAAGAGAGGACATGATACCGCCGCCTCCGTTTAACATTCCAAACATAGAACCGCCGTAACCGCCTGATAATAAATAAGTCGGTCTTGTAACGGCTAATATCGAAGCCGTAAGAGCAAAAGAACATACGGTCAATAATATAAATATTAAAGCTAAGACAACAAAAACCTGCATTAAAAATATGAAGTAACCAAAAAGGAGAGTTGAATGTTTTTTATAAATCTTATAAGCTTTTACTATAATTTCTTTTAAATTATTTCCGTCAAAAACTAAAGGGTTGATCATAAAATTGATTAAAAGTATTGCAAAAAACATAATGGCAAAGATTATAGTAAATCCCGGTATTCCAATAAAATCTAAAAGTTTGCCTAACCCGGGTATTTTTGCTATGAAAAAATAAATAAGAGAAATTATAACGACTACCAAAGGAACTATGGCTAATATTATTTCTGAAATTAAAATACGGTAAAACGAAAATATGCCGAATATTATTGCGTCCATTACGGGAATAGACGCCTTATTTCTGGCATGCTCCATTAATACTTTTCCGGTAGCGGTATAACCTATAAGGTAGATAATAAGGTATAATATTACCCCTATAATAGAAACAAATTTTCCAATAGCGGAATGCCCTCTATACGCCATATCGGTTGCTATAGCAATAGATCCTATTAATATAGCAAATGAAATTATAAAAGTTGCCAGCAAAAGAATTATTGCTTTAATACGTTGAAATGCTTCAAAAGATTTGACTAAAATTCCAAATTTAAAAAAGGACTCCCCGCGTGCGACATCCATAATTCCTCCTAAAGAATTTCAAAGATTTGATTAAATTATAAGCGATATGTTTATTTTATATTATAATTTAAATTTATAATAACTATATTTTTTCTAAAAAAAATTGTCAAGAATTTTTTGCTAATTTTTTACTAAATAAATGATTACTAAATAATTATTTTTAGCGCAGATATTTTTTTTTGTAAATTGCGGCGGCTCATGCCGATAGTTTGTGCAGTTTTAGTTACGTTGCTCCCGTTTTCTTTTAGTTTGCGAATCAGGTATGCTCTTTCAAAATTTTCTTTTGCCTGCTGAAATAAATCGGCAGACATAATACTTTCGATATTATTTGAATTTTCACGGCACAATATATTTTCGCCGGATGAATAATTCAAGTGAGATTGCTTTGCATCTTCGACTGCATAAAAGCCGTCGGATTTTATAGGCGCAGTCAAAGATATGCTCGAAATGACGCTTTCCGTTTCCGAAATAACTCTACCGTTATTTTCCGCGACAGCCGGATACTTAATTTTTAATTCCGCGGCGACGTCTTCGGCGGTTACTTTATTATATAGATTTAAAATAGAAAACCTTTCTATGATATTTTTAAGTTCCCTGACGTTTCCCGGCCAGCTATAACCTTGCAGTAACTCCAAAGCGGAACGGTCTATCTCTAATCTGCCGGTATTGCCGCTAAAAATTTTAACAAAATAATTTACTAAAAGAGGTATGTCGCTTTTTCTTTCCCTTAACGGCGGTATATAAAGCGGAATAACGTTAAGCCTGAAAAAAAGATCGCTTCTGAATCTGCCCGATTTAATTTCCTCTTCGAGATCTTTATTAGTAGCGGCGATAACCCTGACGTCTGACTCAATTTCGTTATCTCCGCCTATCCTTTGAAATTTGCCTTCCTGTAAAACCCTCAATATTTTTGACTGCATTCTCAGGCTCATATCGCCTATTTCGTCTAAAAAAAGTGTCCCTCCGTCGGCTAATTCGAATTTTCCTTTTTTTCTAGCCGCCGCTCCCGTAAAAGCTCCTTTTTCGTAACCGAAAATTTCGCTTTCTATAAGCTCTTCCGGTATAGCGGCACAGTTAATTGCTATAAAAGGCTCGCTGCTCCTCAGGCTGTTAATATGAACCGACCTCGCTGCAATCTCTTTTCCGGTGCCGTTTTCTCCGGCAATAAGAACGGGAGCCGAAGACGGGGCCGCCTTATATATCTTTTCCCTTAGATTTTTAATAGATTCTGCCTCGCCGATAAGTTCGAAACTGTTAGGCAGACTTTCTGCCAAAATAGCTTTCTTTTCGTTAAGGCTGTTATATTTTAATGCGTTTTCTACCGTAATAACGAGTCTGTCTAAAGAAAGCGGTTTCTCTATAAAATCGTAAGCTCCTATTTTTATAGTTTTAATTGCCGTATCTATATCGGAATGACC
>JAJYHI010000128.1 GCA_021784835.1 bacterium | reverse complement strand
TACCGGTAAGAAATAAAACGATTATGAAAAAATATTAAAAAGTAATCCGGACGATAGTTTGCAATTTAAAAAAATTCCTATAAAGGTATCGGAAAAGGAATATATTTATTTCATGTCTGGATTTGGGTTAAAAATAATCTTTGAATAAATTTTTAAATAATGTTAAATTAATAATGTTGCTTGCGCAAACTTAAGGAGAGATGTCCGAGAGGCCGAAGGAGCATGACTGGAAATCATGTATAGATGCAAGTCTATCGAGGGTTCGAATCCCTCTCTCTCCGCCAGTAAGAGTAAAAAGGCTTGTTTTATATTAATGTTTGTAAATAAAGGAATAGAGAGGGGTTCGAACCCTCGATAGGGCGAAGCCCGCAGAGGAGTTCGTCTCTTTTAGCGTCCAAAGGACGCTCATCCCTCTCTTAAGCCAGTAAGAGTAAAAAGGCTTGTTTTATATTAATGTTTGTAAATAAAGGAATAGAGAGGGCAAAATTATAAAAGTTATATAAATCGGAGGTTAATAATATGTTTGGATTTTCACCCATAACGATAATAGTAATACTTATAGTCGTCTTTTTGATATTCGGAGCTGGAAGGCTTCCGGAAATAGGCAGCGGTCTAGGCAAAGCTCTTAAAAACTTTAAGAACAGCGTTTCTGGAAAAGATGAAATAGACGTTACGCCTGAAGATGACGACTCTAAAATCGGAGCAGCGCATGCAAAACCTAAAAGAAAACAAATAGCCAAACAAAGTTCCGCTTCACTGCCTACTAAAAGAAAAAGACCTGCTGCGGGCTCAAAAACCGTTAAAACAAATAAAAAAGCCTAAAGTTATTTTTTATTCTGCTACAATGATTCACTAAATAATAATAAGAATAGAAAATATTTTATTGGCAAGTTTAACTTGATTAGATTTTATCGCCATTTTTTCTTCTCCTGTATTTTTATTTCAGATTAGTAATATAATTAACAAAATTAATAATAATTATAACTATATCACTGAAAACATTTTTCCTGACTTTGACACCTCTTTTCAACCGGTAGTGTACAATTAGTTGTGTAAATTCATTATGGCAAAAAGGATGCCCTCGTATAAAATAATATTAGTTTTTAACCAAAAAAATTAATTAATTTTAAAGAGGAGGCGCATCTAAAATGTAAGGTTTATAGCCGACTTGTCGGCTCATTTTACCATTACAGTACCTGAAATTAAAAGAATTATTTTCATTAATTAAAGAAGAACCGGCAAAACTGTTCGAGATGATGGAATTAAACATTCAAAAACAGGTAGGCAATTATCTATCTAAGCTTATGGATATGGAACTTACCGGCCACTTGGACAGAAAGCCGTATCAAAGAGCGGAGGAAACCGGCAAGCCCAAGAATTACCGCAACGGCTCATACGACCGCAAGTTCTTTATAAAAAATATAGGCGAGATCGCGACTAAAATCCCCCGCGACAGAAACAACGAGTTCCGCACAAAAGTGCTGCCGAAAGAATCGATTGGAAAGGAAATAAAAGATAAAACTGGTGGATTTGTTATCTGTCAGTCATTATGGATGATTACAACTTGAACGAAAACCTTTCAAATTAGGAACGTTTTCATAATTTATTTATAGAATTTCCGCCGGCTTGATTATCTTTCCGTATAGTGCTATATTTATTTTATAGAGTTATAAATTTTTAAACAGAGGTTTACGATGTCGGGCAGAGATTTAATAATCAGTGAAATTGATAGAGTACCGGAAGAACTTCTTCCCGAAATATTGGATTTTATTAAATTTTTAGAAGTTAAAGAAGAAAATACGATTCATTCTTCGCAGGTTCTTTCCGAAAGAATTTTTGAAAAGATATGGAATAATGCCGAGGATGCCGCATATGACGCCTTATAAAAAGGGTGATATAATTCTCGTACCCTTTCCTTTCAGCGATCAGACATTTTCTAAAAAAAGACCTGCCGTCGTAATAAGTTCCGATGTTTACAATAGCCGATATTTAGATATAATTATAATGGCGGTTACAAGCAATACCCAAAATCCTCTTAGAATCGGAGAGTGTCTTATCGGGGATTACGCTTCTGCCGGACTCCTAAAGCCTTCGGTTATTAAATCCGCTATATCTTCGATAGATAAATCCTTGATTTTGAAAAAATTAGGGGCATTGTCATCCGGCGATTTAGATTTGCTAAATAAAACGTTAAAAGAATTGCTATCCTTATAATATTTATAAAAAAATCCTTTGTATTTGTCTTTTAAGGGCTCTGATTTTTAGTTTAGGTATAAACTACTAACCTTTTTCACTGCCCTTATTCCATACGTCGTTAACAGATTCCTCGACGTAATATAGTAAAGTAATGTGTTACGAAATAATTACGATAATTACGTCGAGAATATTATTTTCCGCCGTTCTTCCTATACTCCCTTATAATCTCAAGAGCCCTGCCGTATTCTTCTCTTTTTCCTGACTTTGACACCTCACATCATTCAAAGTCAATAAAATAGCGCATCTGCATTTTTATTTCGTGCAAAATTTTACTACCGTTGCTATTTTGACCAGTATTTATGTGGGATTAGGCGGTATCGGGG
>JAJYHI010000036.1 GCA_021784835.1 bacterium | reverse complement strand
TTTCAAGAGGGGTACCCCTCTTGATGATCCATAAAAAGATATAAAAGATTATATAATAATAAAAAAGGAAATAAAAAGAGGAAGTAGATAGATAAAAAAATTGTCTTGACTAATGGGAGCAGTATAAAGCCTTGGAAGAACTTGACGGAATACCGGCGGGCGGAGGGGAAGAAAATTCGGACGAGTTTGCCGTTTCCGGTACGGGAACGGGAACGGGAACGGGAATGGATGCGGCAGTCGGCGCGGGCGGAGCAGGCGGCGATAAGCCGGGCGGCTTACGCGGACGAAGAAGGCGTGATTTAACGAGCCTGCCCTTCGTTACTATAGACGGGGAAGACGCAAAGGATTTTGACGATGCCGTCTGTCTAAAAAGCTCTAAAAAAGCAGGGAGCGTTAAACTTTATGTCGCTATCGCCGACGTTTCTTATTTCGTCCGGTACGGAAGCCGCATAGACAAGGAAGCCCTAAAAAGGGGCAATTCCACTTATTTTCCCGGCCGGGTTTACCCTATGCTTCCCGAAAGGCTGTCTAACGACCTGTGCAGCCTTCTTCCTCAAAAAAGAAGATTTGTAATGGTCTGCGAAATGGATATAGATGCCGTTTCCGGAAAAATAGAAAATAAAACGATATACAGGGGTTCTATAAAGACTTTCGGAAGGCTTACGTATAACGAAGTATATAATTATCTGGCCGCGATAGAAGCCCATGAAGAGCCTTCCCGCGAATTGGAGGATAAACTTTCTCCCGTAAAAGGGATGCTCTTAGACATGAAAAGACTTGCAAAAACCCTTAGGGATAAAAGAATAAAAAACGGAAGTTTAGATTTCGACCCCGTCAAGAGCAAGGTGGAATTGGACGAAAACAACGAAGTCGTAAACGTCATCCCGGAGCCTAGAAATTTTGCACACAATTTAATCGAGGACTTTATGATAACGGCAAACTGCGCCGCCGCCGAATTTATAGAGGCCAAAAAGGTCAATTCCATTTACAGGGTTCATGAGAGGCCTGATGAAGAAAAAGTTAAGGAATTTTTGAAAATATTAAAATATTTCAAGCTATCCTTTACGCGCGGTTCCTTAGAAGGCTCCTTAGATTATCAAAAAATGCTTAATAAGCTGAAAGAAACCCCTCTAGCTTCTTTTTTAGAGCAGGCATTTTTGAGGTCAATGAGGATTGCGGCGTACTCTCCGGTTAATATCCATCATTTCGGGCTTGCCCTGCCGTCTTATACCCATTTTACCTCTCCCATAAGAAGATACGCTGATTTATTGGTACACAGGATTCTCGCTTTTATCGTTTGCGGCGACGGCGGCGGAGAAGCCGCTGGCGATAATAAAAAAAATCCGGAATGGCTCAACCTGGATTATTTAAAAACGGTTTCTAACGCAATTTCAAGGAGAGAAAAACTTTCGGCCGATGCGGAAAGAGAATATTCGGATTTCAAGAAGATGCAGTTTCTAAAGAAAAATGCGCAGGCCGTTTACGAAGGGTTTATTACAAACGTAGTAAATTTCGGGTTCTTTGTAGATATAAAAGGGTTCTTTATACAGGGTTTCGTTCACGTTTCCACCATAGCCGACGATTATTACGAATATAGCGACGGCACAAAAACGCTTAAAGGAAGGCATAGCAGAAAGGTTTTTAAAATAGGCGACGGCGTCGATGTAAGCGTATATTCGATAGACCTTCTTAAAAGAGAAGTAGATTTAAGATTTGTCAAATTAACGAAAAATATATGAAAATAGGCGATTTTATCAGATTTATAAGGGCAGTCAGACGCGTGCGGAAAGTAGCGTCCATATTTGCGAAACACGGTTTTTATCACGTTATTACAAATACGGGGCTCTCTAAATTTTTTATATTTAAGAAATATCTTAAGGCTACCTATCCCGTGGACGATTACCAGAACGTTCCGCCGGAAATAAGGCTGAGATACGCGCTGGAGGAACTGGGGCCTACTTTCATAAAGCTTGGACAGGTGTTTTCTCAGGAAATAAGGACTCTGCCGTTAAAGTATATCGTAGAATTAAGAAAACTTCAGGATAACGCGGGAATAGATTATACCGGAATCGATGAAATCAAGGGAATTTTTAAAGCCGAAACGGGGCAAAATTTAGACGACGTATTCGGCTCGTTCGACGAAACTCCGGTTGCTTCCGCTTCCATCGCGCAGGTGCATAAAGCGGCGCTGAAGGATGGAACGGCCGTCGCCGTAAAAATTAAAAAAAAGAACGTCGATAAAATAATTAAAAATGATATCGACGTTATGTATTTTATAGTAGGCGTAGTCAAAGACGCCGTCAAAGAACTGCTCTACATAGATAACGCAGAGGAATTATTCAGGGAGTTCAGCAAATCCATTATAGCAGAGCTGGATTTTATGGCGGAAGCCGGATATACGGAAAAGATACGGAAATCTAATCTGGACAAAGACACTGTCGAAATACCCAAAATTTACTGGCAATATTCCTCTAAGGGAATATTGGTCGAAGATTTTATAGAAGGCGTAAAAGTCAGCAATTTAGAAGAACTGTCTAAAAGAGATTTCGATAATAAAACAATCCTTAAAATTTTTTTAAACCACTTTTTTAAGCAGATATTCGTTATAGGGTATTTTAACGCCGACCCTCATCCGGGGAACGTGTTCGTCATAAGTTCGAATAAAATCGGAATAATAGATTTCGGCTCTATCGGAATTCTTACCAAGGATTTAAGAAAAAAAATCCTTAAATATTTCGTAGAATTCTTTAACGGCAATTATGAAGAGGCGGCGAAAATGTTTATAGAGATATGCATGGCCGATTTAACGGAAAAGGAAGAGCAGTTTTTTAAATTCGAACTTATGGAGTTCATAGAAAGTTTTTATAATAAGCCGTTCAGGGATATTTACAGCTCCGAGATTTTATTGGAAACTTTAAAGATAGGGCAGAAAAATAAATTGGTCATACCGTCGGAGCTTTCCCTGCTATTTAAGGCGCTGCTGCCCATAGAATCTATCGCAAAAACTCTCGACCCGGAGTTTTCTTTCGTCGATTCGGGACTAAATTTTTTTGATTTCGATTCGCTGATAGACAACAAAGAAAGAGTCAAAGATATCAAAGAGTCTTTTATCGATAAGCTGAAAAGCTATAAAGATTTCTTAGGAGGTTTTCCAAAAAAAGCAGAAAAAATTCTTAAAAAAATGTCCGAGGATAATTTCTCGATAGATTTTATTCATAAGGGCCTGGAAGGGCTTATAGGCGAAATGGAAAAGTCGAGCAAAAGGCTTACCAACGGACTTTTAATAGCATCCGTCATAATTTCTTCCGGCGTTCTTGTTTTTATAGGAAGCGAGTTTTCCCACACCTATATTTTAATAATGGGCATAGGGGGATGGATTATGGGGTTATTGTATATATTGATTTATTTGTTTAAATAATAAAACGTCTGGAGGTTCAGACATTTGGAAGTTTTGGAAATAAACGAGCGCGCTTTAAACTTTAAAAACTCGGTAATTACGATAGGCAGTTTCGACGGAATACATCTGGGCCATAGAAAATTAATGGAAATCACTAAAGATTCGGCCGCGAAGTTAAATTCCGTATCGGTTGTTCTTACTTTTCATCCCCACCCCCTAAGAGTTCTTCATCCGGAAAGGAAAATCCACCTTATCACGACATTCGAAAAAAAAGTCGAACTTATAGAGGAAACGGGCATAGATTATTTAATATATATAAAATTTACTCCGGAATTCGCAAATATGCCCCCCGAAGATTTTATTAAAAACATTATAGCAAAAAAATTGAATCCCGTTAAAATGATAGTCGGGCACGATTTTGGATTCGGCGCAAAAAAATCCGGCGGCATACCTTTACTGGAGAAACTTTCCGATGAGATGGGATTCGGACTGGAGGTCGTAGAGCCGGTCGTAATAGACGGCGAAATCGTTTCAAGCACTCTTATAAGAAGATTGGTTGCGGCGGGAAGGGTATGCGCGGCAAACAGGTTTTTAGGAAGGTATTATTCGGTTCACGGACTGGTGGTAAAGGGGTGCGGCAGGGGCCGGCAGTTAGGATTTCCGACCGCAAATATTATCCCCGAAGAAGAACTTTTCCCAAAAGACGGAGTATACGCGACGCATGTCAAAATAAACGGCGAAATTTATTTTTCCGTAACAAATGTCGGCTCAAATCCCACGTTTAACGATATAATGAGAAGAATAGAATCTTATATATTCGATTTTGACGGCGACGTTTACGGAAACGAAATCGAGGTTTTCTTTGTGGAGAGATTAAGGGAGGAAATAAAGTTCGATAATATAGCCGAACTTGAATCCAGAATTAAAAAAGACATAGAATTGGCAAGCCTTATTTTGAAAAGAAGGCGCAAAAAACCGGACTGCCTTGAATCCGTCGGCATCCTTTAGAGCCGTCCGCCTTTAACTTGATTTTTATTTAAGGGTGTAATAAAATATTAAATTATGCTGAAACGCGTTGCGAAAACTAAAAAATTCAAAGTTTTCCTGCTGGAATTTATTACCGCATTGTTTATTCTAACTACCGGATTTTTTGCATATGCGGTATACGGTATGTTAGGCGAATTATATCCTAAATTTTCCGGCAATATTTATTCCGTTAAGCGGTCGGATATGGTCTTTTTTAACGGCGACAATGTTTTGAAGCCCGCCTATCCTTCCTTGTCAGGCGGCTACGGCGGCGCCCCGTTTTACTTTATCTTTGCGGCCGCGGTATTATTATCCGCCTGTCTGATAACGTTTACGTTTATATATTTTTACAGGCTCATACAAACTCAGGACGCTACGGAATCCGCTTTAAAATCCATCGAAAAAAACATCTTGGAAATCCCTTCCACCATTATGCACGAAATTAAAGGAAATATAAATTCGCTGTTGATTAATTCAAGAGTCTTGTCCGAAAAGGTCAATAATCCCGAATATGATAAGGACGGAATCGTAAAAACAGGGAACGAAATAGAAAACGAGACTTCGAGATTGTCGCAAACCATGGACAACATTCTAAGATTCACTAAAGATTGCGATATAAACAGCGAAGAAACAAATCTTTCCGATTTAATAGCAAAAGCATGCAAAACCGTTAGAAGCAGGCCGTTATTCAAAGAAATTAATTTCTCGGTTTCTATCGACCCCGGTATTAATATTAAAATGGACAGGGATTTAATGTTTCAGGTTTTTAAAAATTTAATTTTAAATGCCGCGGAGTCTTACGAAAACAAAAAAGGAAACGTTCTAATATATTCTTCTTATGTTTTAAATAATATACGCCTCATCGTCGAAGACAACGGAAGCGGCATCGACAAAGAAAAGACGGGGAAGGTTTTCGAACCGTTTTTTACGACTAAAAAAAACGGCGTAGGACTTGGTCTTGCCCTGTCAAAAAGAATCGTAGACGTCCACGGATTCCATATCGATATCGAATCGCATAAAGGGAAGGGCACGAAGATTTCGGTTATAATGACGGATTTACGGTAAAGAATAAATAAAACGAAAAATAAAACGAAAAATGCAGCCGGTTCTATTTTTCTTTTTATTAATTAAAAATGAACGAATTATCTGCAAAAACCCCCTCGATATTAATAGTAGAAGACGACGAAGCTTCCCGCAACGGCCTTTCGGAGTACATTAAGCTCAGAGGCTACAGGACTTTCGAAGCCGATTCCATTAAATCGGCGTTTAAAATATTAAGTCAGGGCGAAGACGGCGGAAACGGCAAGGATAATATAGACATTATTATCACCGACCTTAAACTTCCCGATGGAACCGGATTGGATATACTTAAAGATATGAGAGCCGGCAAGATTCGCGTTTCGGACGTCGTGGTCGCTACCGGGTATAGTTCCGTAAAAACCGCCGTCGAAGCCATAAAGCTTGGAGCATACGATTATATCACAAAACCTGTGAATCTCGACGAGCTCGATTTAATAATCAAGCGGATTATAGCCAACAAGAATCTTATAGACGAGATTAACATATTGAAGACAAGGTTGGACGAAAGATTCAACTTCGGCAATCTAATAACTTCGTCTCCAAAAATGACCGCCATAGTAAATACCGCGGTTGCCGTTTCAGATACAAATTCGACCGTATTAATAGAAGGCGAGTCGGGAACCGGCAAAGAATTGCTCGCAAACATAATAGTCAATAATTCCCGTAGGAAAAATAAACCGTTCATAAAAGTAAATTGCGCCGCCCTTTCGGAAACTATTTTAGAAAGCGAGCTTTTTGGCCACGAAAAAGGCGCATATACTGGGGCGGATTCACTATACAGGGGAAGATTCGAAATTGCCGACGGCGGAACTATTTTTTTAGACGAAATAGGCGAAATTTCGTTAAAAACCCAATCTAAAATATTGAGGGTTTTGCAGGAAAAAGAGTTCGAAAGGGTAGGCGGCAATAAAACCATTAAAGTGGACATAAGAGTAATAGCGGCTTCACAGGACATAGAAAAAAAAGTATCCAAAGGCGAATTCAGGCAGGATTTGTATTACAGGCTGAACGTAATAAATTTAAGGCTTATACCTTTAAGGGAAAGAAGAGAGGATATTCCTATTTTAATCAAGCGGTTTCTGGAAGATTTTTCTAAAGAAAACGGCAAGGGCAACGCAGGTTTAAGCAAAGGCGCGCTTGATATTTTATTGAGCTACGATTACCCCGGCAATGTCAGGGAGCTAAAAAATATTATCGAATATATGACCGCGGTTTCGGGAAACGGCGGCGGAGCTGTCGACGAATCTTTGCTGCCGAATTATTTAAAGGAAAAATATTTAAATACCGCGGACGTTTTTGAAGCATCGGGCTTGGAAAATGCAGGCGGTTCTGGCGTCAAAGCGCGGGAAAATTTCATCAGGATACCTTTCGGACTTTCGCTTGAAGCGGCCGAAAATATTATTATACGGAAGACATTGGAAATAAACGAATTTAATAAAGCAAAAACCGCCGCCGGCCTTAATATCGGATTAAAAACGATTTATAGAAAATTAGAAAAGCGCGGCGGGAACTAAAGCTTCATATTTTCGATATTGTCAATATACCTTTTAACCTCTTTAGATTTTTTAATCTTATAAGATTTTTTAAAATATTCGAGCGCTTTTTTATATTTTTTCAGCATAAAATAATCCATGCCGGCATGTTTTAGGACGGTCGCCGATTTGCCCAGTTTTTTCAGCGAGAGCTTAAACAGCTTTAGGGCTTTCCCGTATTTTTTTTCTCTGAAATACAGAAATCCGAGGCTGTCAAGAATATACGGAGAATTTTTATCGTAAGACAAGGCCTTTTTTATCATTATCTTAGCTTTTTTTAAGTTTTTATTTTTTAACGCAAGATAATATCCTAAATAATTAAGGGCATCGGAGTCGTAAGGGTTTATTTTTAGAAGTTTTTCCATTACCGCGTAAGCTTTTTTATCTTCTTTCAACGAATGGTACGCCGAGCCCAATTCATACAAAAGGGCGGTGTTGTCCGGAAATTTTATAAGTCCGGCTTTTATGGCGGCTTCCGATTTTTTATAGTCTTTTATCTCCGCCAAAGCGATTCCCGAAAAATAATACAATTTTAGATTTTTCTTAACTTTCGGATTATAAAGCATTTTATCCGTTATTTTTTCTATATGGCGTTTATATTTAATATTTCCAGTTTTTTTGTATAAATTAATATATATTTCCATTTCCTGAAGTTTTGCGTCTATATAATGCCTTCCCGGCACGAGCATGTTCAGGTAAAATAAGCCTTTTTCATTATCCTTCCGGAGTATGTATGATATGCCTATGAAGAAGTAAGCATTATTTCTCAGCCTCGACATATTTTTTGAATTTTTTGTAATGTAAATAAAATTTAAAAAACGCTTTTCGGACGATTTATAATTTTTTAAGGCATATTCTATTATTGCTGACTGGTAAATCGCCGTTTTCGAATAAGGGTTTATTTTAAGATATTTATCGAATATTCTTACCGCGTTTTTTTCTTTGCCGGCGAGAATATATACCGCCGCGAGCCTGAAATAGGCTTTCTTGAAATAAGGGTCGATTTTTATAGCGCTTAAGAGATTCCGTTCGGCTTTTCCGTTTTGGTTCCTGGCGGCGTATATTTTTGAAAGCAGATAATACGAAGCAATATTATGCGGATGGTTTAATTTTAAAATTTTCAGGTAGAGAGCCGCCGTTTCCAAGTCTTTTTTATAAAGGTAAAGATTTGAAATAAACAAAAGAGCCTTTAGTTCATAAGGATTCCTTTGAAGGATGCGTTTCAGGATGCCGGTCGATTCTTTGAGGTTTCCGGCGGCGGCCGTTATTTTTGCCTTTAGCGTTAAGTATTTTATATCCGTTTTCGATAATTTTTTATTTGTATTTTTATTTCGTTTGCCGATGTTCCTCAATTTTAAGGCAATGTTTATTCGGTTTAAAGATTTTCTGTATTCTCCGTTTTTAAAATATAGGGATGCAAGAATATAATCGGCATAAGAGTTTTTAAACAGACCCGCAGGCTCTTTATTAAAAGCGTCAATCGCGTACCGATAATTGCCGCCATAATAGTATATAAAGCCTACTGCGGCATTGAAAACTGAGGCGGATTGCGGCCGCGCAGGCCTAGCCGAGATAAAAAAAAACGATGCGAGCAGTAAAATCAAAAAAATTTTAAAAATTTTCATATATTTTTTCTCAGCAATATAAAAAACTCCGTATTCCCTTTCTTTCCTTTTATGCATGATTTATTTACCCCTATGGCAGTAAGATTTAAGCTTTCGGAAAATTCGATTATATTAGCTATAATTTTGCCGTAAATTTTTTCGTCTTTTATTATACCCTTTTTGAGCATATTTTTGTTCTCCGTCTCGAATTGGGGTTTAATAAGCGAAAGTATAAGCCCGTCTTCCTTGATAAATTTAAGGATATGGGGCAGAACCTTGGCAAGGGATATAAACGATACGTCGCAAACCGCGATGTCTAGTTTCTCCCCTATTTCTTCCGGCTCCAGATATTTTATATTGACGTTTTCCAAGTTTTTAATTTTTGGATTATTCCTTAAAGAATAATGAAGCTGGCCGTAGCCGACGTCGATGCAGTAAATAAATTCCGCCCCTTCCTGCAAAAGACAGTCGGTGAACCCGCCGGTGGAAGCGCCGATGTCGATAATTCTTTTCCCTCCGACGTTCAGGCCGAAATCTTTTAACGCACCCTTTAGCTTCAATCCTCCTCTGGAAACATAAGGCTCGGTTTCTTTTAATGTCAACGCGCTTTCGGGATTTACGAGCGTCCCGGGTTTCACGCAAACAATTCCGTTTACGGAAACCAAGCCTTCCATTATCAGCGCAGATGCTTTAGTTCTCGTTAAGCCGAAAGAAGAGCCCGCGTCAGAAAGAAGAATATCTAACCTTACTTTTTTCACTGTTTTCAATAAAAAAACCGCTTATGGAATCCCTCAGTTTTTTACGGGAGAATCCCGAAGAGTCAAGAAGCTGGCCGCGGGAGCCGTGTTCTATATAGTTATTTCCTAAAGACAATATTTTATATTCAAAATTTAATTTGGGCGAATTTTCGCATAAAACCGTCAATAATTTAGAACCGAAACCTGAAAATTGAACGTTTTCTTCAACAGTCATAATTTTTTTTGCATTTTGTATTATTTTAATCAAATTTTGCGATATCGGCGATATAAATCTTGCGTCTATGAGCCCTATTTTAAAGTCCTCTTCTTCCGAGCCTGCGTTTAATTCGGCGAGCACTTCTTTTATTGTTTCCGTATGAGGAGCGCCGAGCGCTACTATAACGTTTCCGTTCCGGGGAACATCGATTAAAATCTCGAATTCCCCTATATTTATCTCCTGCACGCTTTCGGCTTCGGGAGGCGCAAAATAAGAAACTTCGGTTTTAGGATATCTTATAGCGACTGGTTTGCCGTAAGAAGCCGAACTTTTAATCATCCTCATAAGTTCGTATTCGTTTCTCGGAGACATAAAAATCAGATTAGGTATATAATCCAGAAAAGATATATCGAATATCCCATGATGGGTAGCGCCGTCTTCTCCGGCTATGCCCGCCCTGTCTATGCAGAATACCACGGGCAGGTTCTGAAGGCATATATCGTGAATTATCTGGTCCAAAGAACGCTGCAGAAAAGTGGAATATATGAAAACGAAAGGTGTCAGCCCGTTTGCCGCTGCGCCTGCAGAAAAAACCGCGGCGTGGCTTTCCGCTATGCCGACGTCGAAAAATCTTTCGGGAAAAGCTTTGGCGAACTTGGTCAGGCCGGTACCGTCGGGCATCGCCGCGGTAACGGCGATTATTTTTTTATTAATTTTTGCTATATTGATTAAGAAATTGGAAGCCGCTTCGCCGTATGTTATATTGCCAGATTTTTTAAGGGTCAGGCCCGTGTTTTTGTCGAAAGCCGATATTCCGTGGAATAAAGACGGATTATTTTCCGACGGTTCGTATCCTTTCCCCTTTTTTGTAATTATATGCAGAAGAATAGGTTTTTTTATTTTTTTTATGTTTTCGAAAGCGTCTAAAAGGTAAGCTATATTGTGCCCGTCAATAGGGCCTATATAAGTAAAACCGAGTTCTTCGAATATAATTCCGGGGCCTATAAGGTTTTTGAAAGATTCCTCGAATTTGGATACTAGCCTTGCCATCTGGGAACCGAAAAGCGGAATGGATTTAATAAATTTTTCGGTTTCGTTTCTAAAGCTCCGATAAAAGTCTCCGCTCATTATTCTATTTAAATAGTTCGAAATGGCACCTACGTTTTTAGATATGGACATTTCGTTGTCGTTCAGGACGACTATTACGTCTTTTTTTAACGAGCCTGCGTTATTCAGGCCTTCCAAGGCAAGGCCGTTGGATATGGAAGCGTCTCCTATAACGGCGATAATCCTTCCGGCGTTAAGATTTTCGCTTTCGCCAGTTCCGTTTTTTTCTTTCAAATCTTTAGCCGCGCTCATTCCGAGAGCGGCCGAAATAGAGGTTCCGGCATGTCCGGTTCCGAAAAAGTCGTATCTGCTTTCGCTTATGGACGGGAAACCGGATATTCCGCCTAATTTTCTTAGCGTATGGAATTCCTCCTTTCTGCCGGTAAGGATTTTATAAGGATAAGACTGATGTCCGACGTCCCATATTATTTTATCGTTTTTTTCTATATCGAAAGATTTTAAAAGCGCCACGGTAAGTTCCACGACGCCGAGGCTGGAAGCGATATGCCCGCCGTTTTTAGAGCATACGGAAATTATTTCTTCCCTCAATTCTTTAGCAAGCGACTTTAATTCTTCCGCCTGCAGCGTTTTTACGCCGCCGGGATTTTTTATTTTTTCCAGTATCATTTGCGTTCCGTAGATGTTTTTATATATATATTAATTGTATATATTTATTTTTTTAATTTTAATCTAACCTAATTTTATTTTAATATATTCTATCGGTAAGATAATTTATCAGTTCTATGAACATACCCGTTTCGGCGCCCGTCCTGTTTAAATAAGACAGGGCTTTCCGGTTATATTCCTTTATCAGCTTTCCGGTTTTTTCGAGCCCTATGTTTCCCGCAACCGTAGGCTTATCGTTAGTCTTATCTATGCCGGCCGTTTTTCCGATAATTTCCCTGCTTCCGGTAATACCAAGAACGTCGTCCACCGATTGAAATGCAAGCCCTATATATTTGCCGAATTTTTTAAAATCGTTTACCGCCGATTTGCCGGCTCCCGATAAAATCGCGCCGGCCGCGCATGCGGCGCTCATAAGGCTGGCAGTTTTCTTTTCGTTTATATATTCTATTTTTTCTAAGCTTAAAAGTTCCCCAAAAGAATTAACGTCGTGAAACTGCCCCTCCACTAGTCCGCCGCCGCCGGAAGCGTATGAAAACTCCTTTATAATTTCGATTATTTTTTCGTCGTCGAATCCCCCGCGGTATTTTTTATCGGAAAGCATAACGAACGCTTCCGCAAGAAGCGCGTCTCCGGCAAGTATCGCCGTCGCTTCACCGAACACGATGTGATTGGTGGGCTTGCCTCTTCTTAAACTGTCGTTGTCCATAGAAGGGAGGTCGTCGTGTATTAAGGAATAAGAGTGTATTAATTCTATAGATGCGGCAAAAGGAAGCAGTTTTTCTTTATCGTTAAAACCGAGGCTTTCCGCGGTAAGCATAAGCATAAACGGACGGATTCTTTTGCCCGGGGTCGTCGCAGTGTATAGCATCGCGTCGGACAGCGAGAATTTGTTGTGCGGGAATTTTTTATCGTATCCGGCTTTTGCAAAATGGACTTTTATGAAATCGTCGATTAATTTTTTATCAGTTTCTATGTGTTTTTCCAAGGCGCTCATATGTCCATAGATTCCGTGCTAAAAGACATACGTCCTTTTCCGTCGTTTTTTGCGGTCAGCTCTTCGACTCTTTTTTCGGCTGATTCCAGTTTTTCGATAAGATAATCGGAATATTTTATTCCTTCTTCATAAGTCCTGATGGATTCTTCGAGTCCAAGGTCGCCTTTTTCGAGGCTTAACACGTTTTCTTCCAATTTTTTGAGCGCTTCTTCGAAAGTCAGAGAATTTATATCCATGATACGATTATAAAATAATCGGAAAAAATTATCAATATCGTTTAATTCCCCAAATCCAGACATGAAATAAATATATTCCTTTTCCGATACCTTTATAGGAATTTTTTTAAATTGCAAACTATCGTCCGGATTACTTTTTAATATTTTTTCATAATCGTTTTATTTCTTACCGGTA
>JAJYHI010000127.1 GCA_021784835.1 bacterium | reverse complement strand
GTTTTCGTTCTCCTGAGGCTGTCCGCCTGCGCCTTGCCTCTTCCTTCCGAAATACTTTCGGCAAAGTTTGCGAATAAAACCGTAAACCACAGCCATAGAGTTATCTGAAAAACAAAAGATATAGATTTAAAATCATGGATAAAAAGATCTTTGATAAATATTGCCGTAGTAATAACGGAACCTATCTCGACTACAAACATAACCGGATTTTTAACCGTTATTTTCGGATTAAGCTTTTTAAAAGAATCTTTTATTGCAGATAACATTATATCCTTACTGAATGCAGAAACATAATATGATTTATTGGACATTATTTTTCCCCTGTTCAAAATTTAACTAAAATTAATTATTAATCTAATTATTAATCGGCATAATTAAACAAGCCCCTTGAAAATACGTTCATATAACTTTAAATTATATTTTTTTATAAGCAAAGATAGTTTTAAATTTAAATTCACGGTATTTACCCCCGGAGTTCCAAAAATACCGAATTGCCTGTAAGATATATTGCGTTTAACAAGCCTATAAAGCGCCGCTTGTGATATGCCGGTCAGCGACGATATTCTAGTAACCTGATCAAGCGCAGCGGCTATAGAAATATACGGCCCTAAGCCCGAACCGGAACCAGTTACTATATCTACTGGTATTTCGCCTTTTTTAACGGAAGGATTTTCTTTTAAAAATTTATCTATAAGTTTTTTTTCGTGATTTATATATTTTCCGTTTGTAGGAGCATAATTGGAAGCGCCCGATTCGGTACCGTTATAACCGTTTCCGGCATAAGACGGTCTTCCGTTAAATATATACGGAGAAGTAAATTTTTCGCCGATAAGCATCGAGCCTATAGGCTTTGAATTTTTATAAACGATGCTTCCGCCGGCTTGAAACGGAAAAGCTATTTTCCCTATGCCCCAGATAAGAAAAGTATAGCCGAGCGAGCATACGATATATAATAAAACGGTTAGTTTTATCATTTTTATCAATTCTTTTACCATAATAAACATCCTCTTTAGATTATTTTAATTAATAAAACAGATGTCCTTTTACCATAGCAAAATGTTCGGCTATGGGTCCAAGCGCCAGCGCCGGAAAAAACGTTAACGCCCCCACGAGCAATATGGTTGCCATTACGACCGTATAAAACAAAAAGCCGTGCGCAGGAAAAGTTCCCGCCGACTCCTGTATGCTTTTTTTCTTAATTAACGAACCTGCTATCGCAACCTGACATATAATAGGAATATATCTGCCGAAAAATATCGTAAGTCCAAGCGAAATATTATAAAAAAGAGTATTGCCGTTAAGACCGGCAAACGCCGACCCGTTGTTTGCGACCGTCGAGGTATAGGCGTATAAAATCTCGCTTAAACCGTGCGGACCCGGATTCAATATTCCGGCTAATCCCGCCGGTATAGCCAACGCTATCGCAAAAGGGATAAGAATAATAAACGCATGGGCAAACATTGCGAGAGTCGCAAGCTTGACCTCCTTTGCCTCTATTTTTTTTCCGAGAAATTCGGGCGTGCGCCCTACCATAAGTCCGGCAATGAACACGGCAATAATTACCATAGTGAGCATATTTAAAAGCCCTACGCCTTTACCGCCGAATATGAGATTTAACATCATTTCCGCAATTAGAACCATCCCCGAAAGCGGCATAAAACTGTCGTGGGCGGAATCGACGTTGCCGGTGGTAAATGCGGTGGTAGCAGTCGCAAATAAAGAGGTCTGCGCAATTCCTATATGCTCCTGTTTCCCCTCCATATTGCCCCCGGGATTATTTTTAGAAGCGCTGATATTAGCCCCTAACTTTGCAAGAAACGGATTGCCGTGAGCCTCCTGAGAATAAACTACCGCAAGACAGACTAACAGAAGCGTCATAGCGACGGCAAATAAAGTCCACGCATGTTTTTTATTGCCTATCATTATTCCGTACATTAAAAAAAGCGCTATCGGAATCGTCCCCATCATAAATACCGTTAAAGCGTTAGTAAAGGGATTGGGGTTTTCATAAGGCTGCGCGGCATTTGCATCGTAAAAACCTCCTCCGTTGGTACCGAGGTTTTCGATGGATACCATAGAGGCTACCGGTCCTATAGATAGCGTTTGATTGACTCCCGTCATATTAACGACTTTTTTCTGCATTAAAAAAGTCTGGGGCGCGCCCTGCCAAAGCATTATAACTGCAAATATAATCGCCAAAGGCAGAAAAAGCCTGTAAATCGCTTTTATATAATCTGCGTAAAAATTACCGACGTATTTTGCTTCGCGCCTTATAAGCCCGCGGATAAAAGCCACGGCAAAAACAAGTCCGGTAGCGGCGGAAGTGAACTGAAGGAAAACAAGCGACATCTGAGAAAAATTGGATAAAACTTCCTCACCGCCGTAATTCTGCCAGTTAGTATTTGTTATAAAGCTTATTGCCGTATTAAAATCCAGCGCCCACGGTATGCCCGGATAATGCATCTGGTTGAAAGGAAGAAAATTTTGAAACCTTAATATTAAATATACGATAGCCAGCATAAAAAAATTGACTATAATACCTATTTTTAAATATTTAATCCAATCGGTTTCTTCATTTTCGTTAACCTTAAGGAACTTAAAGGTTAAACTTTCCATGGGATTTATTATCCCGTCTAAAAATGTAGGTTCGCCGTTAAAAACATGCGCAAGATATCTGCTTAACGGCACTGCGGCTATAACCATAGCGGCAAGCGTTATTATTATCTGTAAAACTCCCGTATAAGTCATTATTAGCACCTCTTTTAGCTTTAATTATGTAATTGTGTTTAATTAAATTAAATCTTATCTATAAAATCGGTAAAAAACCATAATACGGCGTACATAAAGGCTATGCCGGCAAAAGCAGTTAAAAACGCTATCATTTTGACAGTCCTCCATTTTCAGTTTTAATTAAATTTCAATTTAAGCTATTAAGTTAATTGCTTTAAGCTAAAATTCATAATTTAATATCAATATTTGGTATTTGGTCAAAATTTATCCGGATATATCAAAACATAAAACAAATATACCAATACTAATATCGCAACTACAAGAAGAATAATATTTTCTATCATAAATTATATACCTCCATATTTATCGAATTAGATAAGATAAATTTAATCCTATCCGTTATTAATACGGATAAAATCCTTGAATCTAACGCTTTTAATGCTTATATCGGCCATTTTGCAAAAAAAATAGCCGGAGGTTTTGCAACCTTCGGCTATTAAAGTAATAAGTAAAGCATTATATTAAAGACTATATTATATTACAGACATGCGATACGATATTAATTATTAAATATAATTTAATTTATAAATAATCCGCTAATATTAGGTTTATTATAAACTAAATATATTTAACTTTATCTAAAACTCTTTAATAGCTTACGAAGTTAGCTGACGGGCTAAGGATAAAGAGTATTCCTCTACCTAAAAGATATTCGCCCCTAAATATTGGTTTCTCCGCTTCCCTTATTTATAAAAGGGAACTAAGCTTTAATTTTCAAAGAACTATTTTTACAAGAATAAAACTATAATTTATTTTAAATATATATCAGGTAAAAAATTAAGTCAAGAAAAATCGGAACGGAAAAATCGGAACGGCTTCTTATTATTTAATTTCGTCAAGCCGTTTATTTCCCGTTTCCGGCAGAAAAAAAGAAAGGAAAAAGGCTGCCGATATTAAACCTGCTACGGCGTAATAGCCTAAATCTTTATTATTCCCGACGAAATACGTCATTATTAAAACTCCGCATACCGCTCCTATTTTGCCCGCCGTTGCCGAAAATCCGTAAGCGGACGACCTGAAAGACGTATGCGACAGCTCGGCGGGAAAAATCCCTACCGTTAAAGACGCTAAAGAATTAAAAATTTCGGCAATAAAAATTACGGCTGTAAGACCGGCTAACGTGCCGTAAAAGTAAGGAATAAGAAAAAGGGAAATGCCCATTCCCGCAAAACCGGCAAGCTGTATATTTTTTCTTCCGATTCTATCGATATTTAAAAGCCCAACTGCGGAACTTGCTATGCCTGTTAAAAGAATTGAAGAGGTTATAAGCGCATTTTCTTCGTTTGAAATAAATCCGCTTTTTTTAAAGATTAACGGAATTAAAAGCCCTATGCCGTATGCCCCGATATCATATAAAAACCAGATAAAAGAATACAGCAGAGTATTTTTTATATGCGCCTTGGAAAACATTCCTTCTATATATAATTTATTTTTTTTATATTTCTCTTTAATGCGTTTTGCATTTATCCATCTTGCCGATTCGGGCATTGAAATTCTTAAAAACATTACTACGAATGCCGGAATTACGCCGATACCGAGCATAAAACGCCACATTTCGGGTCCGAAAGGAAAAAGAGCCGCCGCAGTTAAAGAAGAAAATATCGAACCTATGCCGAACGACAGTCCTGCAAAAGAAAGATGCTTGCCCCTTAACGCCTCGGGAGCAGTTTCAGCAATATATGAATTCGATACCGGATAATCGGCTCCGACCGCAACGCCCAAAGCAATGCGGGATAAAAATAACATTATAAAATTTACCGACAATGCAGATACGATACCCGATATAACAAAAACTGCCATATTTAAAATATAAACCGATTTTCTCCCGAAAACGTCGCTGAAATATCCTATCAGCAATGCACCTATTATACTGCCTAACACTACTGACGCTATGATTAAACCGGACTCTAAAGTATTCAGGCGGAAATAAGGATTGATAAGTATTATAGCGAATGCGATTACGGTTAACGAATAACCGTCCAAAAACATTCCGGCGGAAGAAAGCAGAAGGGGCGCGGTGAAGAAGCGAACAGGCTGAATAGATGGATTTCTTGAATTTTTAAAGATATTCATTCAGGATATTATATAAAATTACCTGATCTCAAATAGTCTAAAGAAGAAATTAAATCTTCTTTAGACCTGTTTTCTATTATCAAAGGTCCGGAAAATTGCCCGTTCCCGATAAGAGAACTGAAAAATCCGGCGGGGTTTAAAATGCCGGTTCCCAGCGGTCTATGTTCGTTTCTTATTGTGGTTCTTAAGTCGGTTCTTTTTTCCGACATATCCTGAATATGTATTTCGCCTATTCGGTTAATGCCGAATTTTTTTAGAAAATCCTCCGGCATAAAACCGTTTAAGCCCCAGTGTCCCATATCGAAACAGACAGATATACCTAATTCTTCGACTATCGGATATAGATAATCGAACGGGAAAACTTCAAGATTTTCTAAAGCAAAAACTTCCGGCGTCAGTTTAGTTTCTTTTAATATATCGGACATGCTTTTCTTTGCCTGACGGACGGCAATATCGATTAAAACCTTTTTTGCTTTTTCTTCGATAGGAAAAAACATAATTGAATCTTCAAATTCGGAAGTAAGATGAATAACGAATTTTTTAACGTCCAACCCCCGACAGGCATTTATTGCCTCAACAATCGCTTTAACGGAAACCCGCCTGTACTCTTCTAAAGGGCTTGCCGGATTAAGCTGAAGATAAGGAAGATGGATAGAAACGGAAAGGGGGAGCGGTGATTTTGAAGATTTTGAATAATTTGAAGAAAAAGCGTTTATAGAAGGAAGAATAAATTTTTGCAAAGAACCGGGGTTTAACTGCTCTATCTCTGTATTTATCTCGATATTTCTTATTTTATACGAATCTAAAAGATTAAAGAAACCGTCGAACGATGCTTGCAGGCGACCAGGATTATTATCTCCGAGAAGCCCGAACCCGATGCCGAAAAACGAATCGGTATTTATTCCGAAACTAAGACCGCCGTCTTTATTAAAATTATCGTAAAACATGTCTTGATTATATCAGATTTAAAAATAAAAATGGAGAATGTAAGTGAAAATAAATGCTTTTAATTTTCTTCTTAGTCGGGTTGATTTGCCCGTAAACCCAATCGGGAGTAAAAGAATAAATAAATCTGACACCTTTAAAAACGAAATTTCTTTTTCACTACGCAACACTTTTATTGTTGAATTATGATAAAATAATTATATGTATTCATATGAAACCGATTCATTTAAAAGAATTATAGACAAAATAAAAACCGAGGCAGGAAGCAATATAATGAGCGTCACGGCTTTCGGTTCACGGGTAAGGGGCGATTTTTCGGAAGATTCCGATATGGACGTTCTTGTAGTCGTAGGTAAAAAATCGCTTAAGGAAATTTCTTTTATAAACGATATTTTTTATGAGGAAGAAATTAAAACAGGTATCCCATTTTCCGTAACAATAGTTCCATTGCATTCATTTAATAATAACAAAAGATTTAAAACAGGTTTTTATCAAAACATTAAAAAAGACGGAGTTGTTTTATATGGAATTAACCCGTGACGAAAAAACGGCATTATCTGATTTAAGATTTCAAAAATCAAATGAAATGCTTGAAGATGCCTTATTTAACCTAAAATCCAAGAGATTTAAAACATCGGCAAACAGAAGCTACTATTCCGTATATCATGCCGCAAGGTCACTGCTTATTTTAAAAGGTATTGATCCTGCGAAACACGACGGCGTCAAAACCATGTTTTCGCTTCATTTCGTAAAAGACAAAGCGGTTAATCTTGAAACCGGAAAAATATACCAGGAATTAATGTCTTTAAGAAATGAAGCAGACTATGATGATTTTTCGGAAGTAACCGAGCCTGAGGCAAAAAGAGCTGTAGAAATTGCCCGCAAATTTATAAAAACTATTGATAAAATAAGGCAATCGTTAATAAAACAAATAAATAAACGCTGACGCTTTTAATGATAACAGACGACTTTAACATTTAATATGCTTTTATTTGCTTATTTTATCGACAATAAACGGATTTTTAATAACAATTCCATCAATTGTTTGACTGTCAGAGAGGTCTTCGGAAAATAGCGTAGGTCCGAAGTCTGTATAATTTTCTTTATATAGATTTAACACTTTTAATCTAACCTCGTCCGAAAGTTTCCTATGCGAAGGTTTTCCTCGTAAGGAATGCACGACCGCACCATCGCCGGTTAATTTTACTTTTTTAACTAATCTTTTTACCTGCCTTAAGGATAACGAAAGCAGTTCCGCCGCTTTGGCTTGCGTAATGCCGCCTTCTAAAATCTTTTTAATTACGTGCAGTCTGTTTAGCTCTGTTCGCGTCGCCATGATAATGTCCCTTGCCATTGTATCCTCCCCATAGAATAATTACAGGAGAATATTTTATAGCATTACCTTAAAGGTGACATTATTATTTTGGTAATAAGTGACATTATCATGTTGGTAGAACAACAAAAAAGAATATATAAGTTTTAATTGAAAATATTCATCTGGATGCTATAATATAAAAGTTATATAAAATTAAAACTTTAAACGGAGATTTTAAATGACTATCAGAAAAATATTTTTATTAACTTCTTTTTTATTCTTTACCGTATTTTTATTTATCTTAGTTAAAAATAGTTTTGCTTTACATAAGAAGTCTTTCGTTAGAACCAACCGTAAACTTAATATATTAAAAGGCAAAAGAATTGTTATAAAATCGGGGTGTATCCGCTGCCATTCTTTCGTTAAAAGAAAAAGAATCGACAATATAGTAACGCTTGCCGGTTGGGGAAATAAAAATCTTTCGCTTAAGCAGACGGAAAAGGCAATTAGAAGCTGCAGAATGGATCCATACTGTTCGCAAATTTTAACAAATAAACAGGTTAAATATGTTGCTTATTACCTTAATTCATTAAAATAAATGCCGGCAAAGAAACACAAATGGGCGAAACAAAGGTAAATTTACATCATCTGTTGGAAGATATACGCGATTCCTATCCTTTCCCGCAGGAAGAAGTTATCGTTACAGAACTCGTCGCTAATTCGCTCGATTCTCATGCAAGCGATATAAGGTTTATCGTCGATTCCGAAAAATATATCCTGACCGTTATAGATAACGGGAAAGGAATGAATAAAAAAGAATTGGACGGATATCACAATATCGCATCGACGACAAAGACCAGAGGCATGGGAATCGGTTTTGCAGGCGTCGGCGCAAAATTATCCCTGCTTATAGCAAAAGAAGTTATTACGGAAACGGCAAACGGAAATTTCCGCGGCGCAACAAGATGGAAACTCGAAAACGATGAAAAGGCACCATGGAAATATATAACGCCGGCATCGACCGATTCAAAATTACTTAATCCACATCATGGAACCGCCGTATCGATATTTTTTAAATCAAATCATTCCGAACTGCTTAACCCAGAGTTTATTAGGAAAACTATTCAAAAACATTTTTATACAATACTTGATCCGACTTTTCAAACTGCTTTAAGGTTTATTTATAAAAACGGCATAAATTTTTACGTTAATGAAGAAAAAATAAATTTATCCGAAATGATGCAGTTCGAAAAGAGCAATGCCTTTAAAATCCATTTCGGAAAAAAGGGGAAACCCGTCGGGGTCGGTTTCGTCAGAAAATATAAAGAACCGCTCGACGAAGAAAAAAGGGGCGTAGCGATATCTACTTGCGGAAAAGTCATAAAACACGGATGGGACTGGCTGGGAATTTCTGCAAAAAATCCGGATTATATATCGGGAGTAGTAGAAATGCCGGGTCTTTCGTTAATTTTAACCACCAATAAAGCCGATTTTTTAAAAGATACGGCAAGCCTTCAGAAATATTACCGCTACCGCAAAGCCGTTCAGGAAGTTATAGAACCTATTTTAAAAGAATTCGGCGAAATAAACGAATCACGAGAAAAACCCGCAAAAGAATTGCGTCCTTTGGAAAAAGAAATTCGCGGGATTCTCGATAATATGCTTAACGATTTTCCCGAATTAGATCCTTTGCTCGGCAGAAGAAAAAAATTCGAAGCCACTATCGGCGTTTTAGACGATACATCTGCTTCGGATGCCACTATGCGTTCTAAGAAGAAAGCCGACCCCCGTTTGTATTGGCTAATAGGCGAAAATATAATACGTTTTATAGAAAGGCTTAACGACCTAGGTTTCTATCTTTTAAAGCAAAATATAACATTTGCGGCGGATATAGGTATCTCCGAAAGTTCTATCGGCAAAATAATTTCTTTCAGAAAAAGATTTTCAAAAATATCTATGTTAGACCAGAAAATATCATGGTCTAAATACAGGGATAATAAGGCTTTAACGAACCTATAACATAGAAACTTCCTCTGTAATGTCGATACTTTTTTTATACGTGGTAAAATACTTATTAAGTTTAATGAAGTAAGAAAATAAATAAATCAGATACCTTTTTTTTATTAATAACATGTATTGATTATATCAAATTTTAAAACAAAAATACCCGCTTTTTAGGGCGGGTATCAGGGAGGTGATAGAGAGAAAAGCTATTAAGTCAAGAGCCTAGAATGCAATCCTTGCCTGCATGAAAAAGGCGTTGGTCTGCCCCATCCACTGGCCGTAATCTAAATATTGCGAACTTGTCGAAGCTAAACTTCTATAATTGCTGGCATTTAAAAACTGGTAGTTCTGCCAGTCGGCGGTAAGCGTTACGTGTTTATTAAGACGGTAAGCGACGCCGGCTACGCTTCTCTGAAAATCGAAAGGATTGCCGCCGGTCAATGAATCGCCGGTTGCATTGTAATTTGTAGCCTCATAATAATATCTCTGGATAAGCCCGAAAACGCCAAATCTTGTATTAGGAATATTGTAGTATCCGAAAGCGTCGTAACCGTGTTCGACGTTATGACCGCTATACAAACTTGTTATTAACGGCATAGTGCTGGATGTGTAGCAACCGTAAACGTCCGATTCTATTCCGCAATAACTGTCGCTATCCCCGCTTTCGCCTGCGCCCGGTTCCACTATGTGGTTTATAGCATAATCGTATTGCAGTGCGATATTTGCGTTGGGCGTTTTATAATCTAGTACCGCCGAAACTCTTGTTTCTGGACTGTTGGTATTTGGACCTATAGCAGCATCTCCAAAACTTGAATTGTCTTCAGCCCAGGCATAATATCCGCTTATGCTGAGTCCGTTTAAACCGGAATCCGCTCCTAATGGATAAATAGTTAATCTTGCCTGAGGAGATTTCTGGTCCACCGTTTCGTTGGCGTGAAATGCGGCGTTATCAAAGAAACCAGCGTTATATGCAAGGTAAACCCTTCCGTTAGACCTGTATTTGCCGGAAACGCCGAGTCCCACCTGTGTAGAGGTTACGTTTAAGAAACCCCACGGGGTTCTTTCCGCTACGTGATAACCCAATAAACCGTCTTCCCATGCGACCATAGGGGTCGGAAACTGCCCCGCTTTAAGGTTAACCGTCCAACCGTTTGCGTCATAAACATGATTGAACTGCAAAAATGCGTATTTCAGTCTGAAATACTCGTTGCCGCCTGTAGATCCGCCGCTGTAAGCACTATTGTCCGATTTATTAATATTTGGCGTAACTTTTAAAAACCAGTTATCCTGATGATACAGAAATATTAAATACGCCCTGTTCACGTTAAATGCGTTATAGCCGTTATTGCCGCTTGCAGGCGGATTTTCTTGCAGTTGAAGAGAACCTTCCGTTAATCCCGTCTGAGTATAATAACCGTAGCCCATATAAATCAATGCGCCTAATGAAACATGTTTAATCCACGCAGGAAGCGTTTGACTTTTGACGGTTTTAAGCGAAACCTCGAGTTTCTTTTCGGTAGTTTTTAAATTTTTAATCTGCTCCGTCGTCTTTTTTGCGTTCGGTTTTAACAGCTGATTGATGACGCTCTGTCCTACTTTTACCCTGCCGGGTCCCGGCTTTAAAAATATTTCGCCGGTGTTGGGGTTTTCGTAAAGGGCCGCTCCCGATGCGTAAGCCTTCCCTGCCCCGCTGAACGCAAAGACTAATGCAAGGACTGCGGCCGTTGCAAATATAAATGTCGGCAACATGTTCAAGCGCATAGTCTTTTGTGTCTCGTTAATTTCGTACATGACTTCCTCCTCTCTTTCAATTTAAGTTGCTTAATTAATATATTTTTCCGTTTCCATACTTATTCTAACAAACAAATGTTACAAGATTATTACAATTATGTTAAATTTTCGTAACAATATTATTGAAGGAGCTATTTTACGATTTAATTTTAAATATAAAAATGCATTAGGGAGAATCTGCATAAAACGAATTTCAATAAAATAAAAAACGCCGCTTTATTTATTCTATTATCGTCCGGGGGTGTGCCGGCTGAACGATAAAAATAAAATAAAGCGGCGAAAAAGAGTAATCGTTCCGACTTTGTCGCATTTTTTATTTTTTAAAATTATTTATTTTATTAATGTGACAAAAATCATATATTAAACATTCCAAATTAGAGATAATAAAATCACAAAGATGGAAATAGATATCGGAAATCTAAAATCTAAGGAGAGATAAAAATGAAAACCGGCGAGGATGTTTTACTGCTAAAGAGCGTAGGCGAAATTGCTTCGGAAAATCCGGAAAAAATCGGGGTATTTAAAAAATACGGCGTGGATTTTTGTTGCGGCGGTTCAAAAACATTACAAGATGTATGCGAAGAATCCGGTATAGACCGCATCCTTATAGTCGATGAATTAAAAAACTATTCAGTTGCGGAAAACGACGATAATTATTCGTTAAGTAAAAAAGCTAAAGACTGGGACGTTAATTTTTTAATAGACTATATAGTTAATATACACCATACATTTTTACGGGTGCATATTCCGGAAGCCGAAGATTATGTCGAAAAAATTGCAAACGTCCACGGAAAGGGACACCCGGAACTTCTTAAAATAAGGGGGCTTTTTAATAAAATGTCGCAGGCTATGTTCCTTCATTTAGACAAAGAGGAAAAAGGGCTCTTGACCGATATAAAAGCCGGAAAAACCGAAAACATAAAGCAAGAAATAGAAGATGCGCTGTATTATCATGAATACGTAGGGCATATTCTGAAAGAGATGCTTTTTTTAAGCTCCGGCTATTCGGTTCCTAAAGACGCCTGCGCTTCTTATAAGCATGCATACGAACTGCTGAAGAATATTTCGGACGATATAATGATTCACGTTCACATGGAAAACAATATTCTTTTTAAAAAAATCTAAGCGCCTTTTTTATTGCACAGCTTCCGGTAACATATTCCCTTTTTTATCGGTTGCAAAATCGGCGATGGAATAAGAGCTTAGGGCTTTCGTCAGCATTTTTTGAATATCTGCCCACATAAAATGCACGTCGCAATTGCCTGCGTTCTGGCAGGAAGATTTATTAACTACGCATCGGTTCAAAACGATTGGTCCGTCAATAATTTCTACGACCTTTTTTATAGTGATATCTTCGGGTCGGGCGTTAAATGTAAAACCTCCTTTAGTTCCTATAAAAGAGTCGATGATACCGCTTTTTGCCAATGTTTGAAATATTTTCGACATAAAAGAAGCAGGCGAATTTGTGTTTTTTGCAATATCTTTTACGTAACACACTGTTCCAGCAGGTTGTTTTGCCATGTAAACCAATCCTCTGATAGCATAATCGCTGGCTCTTGAAATATTCATGTAAACACCTCTAAATAAGATATGAATTATCTTTATTATTATATAATATAAGGTAAAAAAATGCCCTATAAAAAATTAAGGGGGGTTAATTTTATTATAGGGCATTTTGGTAAAGGTTAAAATATATACATAAAAAAAATCAATAACTGCTGTCGTCCATTTTTACCTTTAAGCCAAACTTTTTATATGCGTAAATTGCATATATTAAAACCAGCGGCAAACCGATAATAGTCGCTATTAGCATAACTAAAAGCGTTAGA
>JAJYHI010000009.1:19242-52366 GCA_021784835.1 bacterium | reverse complement strand
GTAATGTATGGTATGGTATGGTATGGTGTCTAAAAAGAAAGATCTCTGCAGCAATAAGGTTTTTTTAAAATTAACGTCAGTTTTTGTTTTAACTTTATTTATTGCTTTAGGAGTTTTAATTAAAAATGCTAATGCAAGCGGAAGTATAACGGGGATTACTCCATCTAATAGCAATAATAATACTTCAGGTATTTTAACGGGCAGTTCCGGCAATAACGGTAATTTGCCCGCTAATTCAGGTTTATACGGTTCCGTATCTTACGGTAAAAGCGGTTCCGTAAATTCCGGCAGTCCATTCAAATGGTGGGGAGTAAATGTAGACTTATCGCCTTTCGTCAGCCAGAACTATTCAAATCCGATAAGCCAAATAGATAACATTTCAACAAATATAACTTCATTAAACAATCAAAACGTAAAATTTAACGGTAATAATTACGGATTGAATAACTCCAGTTTCAACGGCAACGGGTTTGCTTTCAGATATCACTCGTTTAACCATGTTATTTCTGTAGGCGATTTTTTGCCGCCGCCAATTTCGTGGATTCTATTTTTTGTTCCAAGCATAAAGGATAAATATTACTATTCAAGTTCAAATTTTAATCTAAGTTATGTTGATAGTTCAAATTTGTCGATTAATACTACGGATGCTACCATAAGCGGTAAAATGCAGGAACTTTTTATTAGATATTATTGGAATCCGTTAGGCGTGGATTATCCATTAAGTCTCGATAACAATAAAATAACTTTAGTTCCATACGCAGATTTAGGTCTTGGCGGCTTTACCGACTTTTTCTATGCACACGACTTTTCTTCTAATAATCCAAATGACGCCTTAACGGTAGCCTTAACCAATGCCGGCGCAGCTAACGATGAATATGCCCAAGGTCTTTACGGTCTCGGTTTAAGATATGGCGCAGGCGTTCAGGGATTTTATAAAAATTTTGCAGGACAAGTTTCTTTTCATGTAATGCCATATAATTTTAAAAGAGGTTTTGCCGCACCTGGATTTATAGCGGCTAATCAAGGCGCTTCTTTGCCTAATCCAAATATGACCGAAGATATTTTTGATATCGGAGTCCATTATAACTTTATTTCAAAGTGGTATGTCGGCTTGAATTACGAACACGATTCTTTCCATATAGGCTCGATAGGACAGACGCCTATAAGTTTATCAGGAGTAAGTGTTACAGGCGGCGGCACTGGAACCCTCACTGCCGATAATTATTACAGCGGCGGAACTATGACCAATAACTATCTATATTTAACTATAGGATATAACTTCTAACCAAAAAAAGCTTCAAATTTGCCGATAGAAATTTTCTTTTCTGGATTCCCGCAACAGTTGTCATTAAAGCTTAGGCGGGAATCCACTATTTTGGGAAAGCCTTTAACCTTAACTCAAATTTGTATATCATGTATACCGACAAGTAATATACTGCTGAGTATACAAATTAATGAAGAAGTTTCAAATAAAGTATTTATAAGTAATAATGGTTTGAAAATAACGTATTTTCAGATAAAAACACCTTTGATATAATTAAAATAGATATCAAAGGTGTTGAAAAGAGCAATATTTTTAAAATAATAAAAATTACACTGCAAGTTTAACTTAAATATTAATTAGTAACTATTCTCCAGCAGTCTTAAAATCCCGTTCTCGTCAATTTCTGCAGGATTGTTTTCTATAGCAAATCCCATAGTTGCAAAAGCTTCTTTTGCAATTTTTTGAAGCTTGTCTTTTTCTACGCCGAGATCTTTGAGTTTTACGTTAAGTTTTAAAGCGGTAATTATCTCTTCCGTCTTTTCTATCAAAGACATTGCATATTCATCGTCGCTTTTGCCCGCTCTTTTAATGCCGAAATGATGCGCTATAAGCATATAATCCCTTTTACATGTGTTTAAGTTGTATTTCATAGATTCCAGCGCCAGAACGGCGAGTCCCGCTCCGTGCGCAACATTAGGATAATTTCCGGATACGGGATGTTCCATTGCATGCATTATTCCTACGCCTGAAAGGTCTATGGCAAGTCCCGCAAGAGCCGAGGCAAGCGCCATATTGCCCCTTGCCTGCATATTATCGGGTTCGTTATATGCTTTAATTAAATTGTCTTTTAAAAGATAAAACGCTTGCATGCAGTATGCAGTTGAGAACTCGTTTTTTGCTTTTCCGGTAAATGCTTCAAAAATATGGACGAAAACGTCAAAACCCGTCGTTGCCGTGACATAAGGAGGCATTGACGAGGTGATTTCCGGATCTATTATAGCTTCTTTCGGATACATACATTCATAACCGAAGCCCGGTTTTTCGCCGGTCGCAGGATTGGACATAACCGAATATCTGTTTACCTCGCTTCCCGTTCCTGAAGTTGAAACTATGGTTATAACCGGAATCGCATCGTTAGCCTGAGTTTTTAAGTATTCCCATACCGGAATATCTCCTTTTGCCGCAACCGCTATTGCCTTTGCGGAATCGAGCGGACTTCCGCCTCCTAAACCTATTATTAGGCCGACGCCTTTTTGCTTTGCGATTTTTGCAGCTTCGTCGATTTCGGTAATAGTGGGGTTAGGCGTTATACCGTCGTAAATAGTTACCGTTATACCTGATTCTTTTAAAATTTTAACAAGCTTATCTAACGTTCCGGTTTTTTGCATTGAATTTTTTCCGGTAACTATTAATACATTATCGGAATATTTCTTGGCAATTTTTCCCGCTTCAGAAATAATGCCTGCGCCGAAATGTATTTTAACCGGATTATAGATGGTGAATTTTGTCATGTGTTTACCCCCTTAATAATATTAATATTAACATTGGTATTAATATAAAAGAAATTAATTTCGACTATTATATCATACAATTTTGCGGCCTTGCCAGAATTGTTACAAAAATTTAACATAATTGTAATAAAATTGTAATAAAAATCTGTTATGATAATTAAAGCAATAAATTTTGCGATAAGACAAATCAAAAATTTAAATTTAATTATGGAGGAGATGTATGAACAAAAGCAGTAAGAAAAAAATGCTGTTGGGAGTTGCGACGGTTTCTGCCGTCGTCGGATTATCGTTTCTTGTTTCGGGATGCGCTAAATCTAAAACTCCGGCGGCAAGTTCCAGCGCAAAAGTACCGGCGGGTACACTGACTATTTCAGGCTCTACAATGCTTTATCCGTTAAATTCCGTTTGGGCGGTTGAGTATCATAAACTGCATCCGAATGTTACGGTTTCCGTTGCCGGTACGGGTTCGGGGTTTGGAATTTCTAACGCAGCCGACGGCAATATTACCATAGGAGCGTCAGACGCTTATCTTACTAAAGCGTTCAAAAAAAGGTACCCTAATTTAATTAACGTTCCTGTTGCTCTCGACGATGCGCAGGTTATTTACAACATCCCTGGAATACCCAACAACGTAAATCTTAAAATGACGCCTAAATTAGTTGCCGAAATTTATATGGGCAAGATTAAAAACTGGGATAATCCTGTATTTAAAAAATTAAACCCGCAGTATAAGTTTCCGAATCTTCACATTTTCGTAGTTCACAGAGCAGATGCAAGCGGAACTACGTTTGATTTCACGAGCCTTTTAACCGATACGTCTAAAGCATGGGCAAAGCAAGTAGGACGAAGCCTTTCTCCTGATTGGCCAACGGGAAGCGGTTATCTTGGAAGCGATGCGGTAGTCGCGGCAGTTAAAAGTACTGCGGGAGGCATAGGTTACGTTGGGCTGGGATGGGTTTTGGAATATCATCTTGCAAGCGCCGCTATGTTGAATAAAGCAGGTAATTATGTAGTGGGTTCGGTTAAAACGATAGCTGCTGCTGCAAACTCTGCATTAAAACAGGGCAGTTTCCCAGCTGATTTTGATAAATCTATAGTGTGGAACGTTTCGGCTAAGAATGCATATCCCGATTCAAATTTTGAATTTTGGATGATTAAGAAAAAACAGCCCAATTCTTCGACGACAAAATCTATTAAAGACCTTGTGAACTGGGCGCTTGGTCCTGGACAGGCCGCAAAATATACCGTTAAGACCGGTTTTGCTCCTCTTCCAAAGTCTGTTTTGCCGAACGTTAAAAAACTTTTGGCGCAGGTAAAATAAAAAATTATTAACTGATTTATATAAACGGCGCGATTGGCAGATTGATAAAAATGCTTTATCGCGCTGTTTATTATCCGCTATCTTATATAAGTATTACAGGAGTTATTTTTTTTAGAAAAATTAAAAATAATATGCTATAATTAAAAAAATTAATTAACGCCTAACCTGAATAAAAAAAATATAGACCATAAAAATAGACATAACCATTTTAATGTTTAACTTAAAATACAAAGACGATTTTTTTAAATTCATTTTATCGGTATTTGTTTTTGCCGTCGTAGTTATTTTTTTAATAGCAGTTATTGTTATAGTATATTATAGTTATCCGTCCATAAATAGATACGGCATATCTTTTTTATGGAGGAAAGAGTGGAATCCTCCGGCAGAAATATTTGGAGCCTTGACTTTCCTAGCAGGAACGTTTGCCGTTACTTTCCTTGCTCTAATATTTGCGATACCTTTCAGCTTAGGAATAGGGATTTTTTTACAGGAATACTGCCCTTTTTTTTTAAGAGGTATTTTTACCGTAATTATTGAAATGCTTGCAGGCATACCCAGCGTTGTTTTCGGGGTGTGGGGCGTATTAACCGTAGTTCCCTGGTTGAGGGAATCAGTAGAACCTTTTTTTAAAAGTCATTTTTCAGGCATACCGTTTTTAAAGGTGGAAGAAAACATAGGTTACGGCATCCTTGCCGCCAGCATAATAGTCGCTTTCATGATTTTGCCTATAATTGCTTCGATTACCAAAGATTCTCTGTCTTCGGTGCCGAAACTCGCTAAAGATGGAGCGCTGGCGATGGGCGCTACTAAGTTAGACGTAATAAAAGACGTTTCTATGCCTTATGCTTTGAACGGAATATATGGAGGAATAATTTTAGGATTTGGAAGAGCCATAGGGGAAACCATAGCCACCGTCCTTTTAATAGGCAACCAGGCGGTCGTTCCTAAATCTTTATTTAGCGTAGGATATACAATATCTTCTATGCTAGCCAATACATTTACTTTTGCCGTTATCAGCCCTATATATGCCTCTGCCGAAGTTGAATTGGCGCTCATTCTTTTATTAGTTAGTCTTATAGTTAATATTGTAGGAAGAAATATTTTAAATAGAGTTATAGGCGGAAGATTTAGCAGGTCGCAATTCGGCGGCGGTTAATATAAATATATATAATTGCGCTTACATATTATATCAATAAATAATTTAATTAATTATCCTATAATGGAACAACAATTACATGACCCGGTTTTTCCGATAGATAAAGGTTATCTTAAAAGAAAAAAAATATATAATAATATTGCATTTCTTTTTGCGACGGCGGCATTTATAATCGGGGCTTTTCCGGTTTTTCATATTATTTATAAAGCTATCGCCATAGGATATAAATATCTTAACTGGAATTTTATATCTACTTTGCCTACAGGTTTTCCTATCGGCGCAGAGGGCGGTATATTAAACGCCATTATAGGCGACTTATATCTTGTAGTAATAGCTTCGGTTTTTGCTATTCCTATAGGAGTCGGGACAGGTTTATATTTATCTCTTTTTGGAAAAAAAAGAACAAACTTCTTTTTAAGGCTTTTAAATGAGCTTATGATAGGAATACCGTCTATCGTATGGGGTATCGTGGGATTTTATATATTTTCCACTAATGCCGGTTTTGGTTTTCATTTTGGATTTTCGGCTCTTGCAGGAGGATTTACTCTTGGTTTTATAATGACGCCTATTATCGTGCTTCTTACAGAACAGGCAATTAATCAGATTCCTGCAAGTTACATAGAAGGCGCTCTTGCTCTTGGGGCAACTAAATTTCAGGCTACAAAATCAGTCATACTAAAGGCGGCTCTTGGCGGCATATTTATAGGAATTCTGCTTGGAGTGATGAATATTATCGGACAGACGGCACCGCTTTTATTTACAAATTATTATAATACAGGTATGCCTACAGGGGTTACGGGCCCTGGAGGAGCGGTAGGAGACATGGCTATGCTGATATTTATATATATCCATGAACCTTCGAGGATATTGCATTACAAAGCAGAAGCAGCTTCGGTAGTTTTATTGCTGTTTATATTTTTATTAGATATCGGATTGAGGCTGATAAACTATTTAGTTAAAAAATTTATTCTATAAAATTTATCGTATAAATTATATTATAAAAACAAAAAAAGGAACCATAATTTTATGTCAAATGATAAAAACGACTTAAAGCCGGTAAATTCTGTTGACGGCGATAATGATAATATAATAGTAAACGTAAAGGATTTAAATTTTTATTACGGAAATTATCATCTGCTAAAGTCGATAAATCTTTATTTTAAAAAAAATTCGGTATGCACGCTTTTAGGGCCTTCTGGATGCGGCAAATCTACTTTTTTAAGAACTTTGAACAGGATGAACGATTATACGGAGGGCGCAAGGCTGACCGGCGAAGTTTTGATAGACGGAAAAAATATATACGATAAGTCGGTCGACGTGGTAGAATTAAGGCGAAATATAGGTATGGTATTTCAGAATCCTAACCCGTTCCCTAAATCTATATTTGAAAACGTTGCATTTGGACTAAAAATTCACGGCATAAAAAATAAGGATTTTATTGTAGAAAGAGTCGAAAAGTGCCTTAAATATGCGGGTCTTTACGATGAAGTCAAAGATAAACTGAATAAATCCGCTTTATCTCTTTCGGGAGGACAGCAGCAGAGATTATGTATCGCAAGGGCTATAGCAACCAATCCCTCAATATTATTAATGGACGAACCGACGGCATATCTTGATCCGGTTTCAACCAGTATCATACTTGATTTGATTAATTCCTTTAAAAAATATTATACTATTATAGTCGTAAGTCATAACGTTCAGCAGTCAGGTAGAATTTCCGATTACAGCGGGTTTTTTTTAGACGGGGAGCTCATTGAATTCGACGAATCCGGAAATTTCTTTACCAGGCCTAAAGACAAAAGAACGGAAAACTTCATAACAAGCAGATATTAAATAAAATATTAAATAAATATAAATATATATAATATTAGGGATAGAGAGGTTACGGTGAATATTTTAGATAGCGAGTTGATGAAATTAAAACGCGGCGTCGTTGAGATGGGAGAAATAGTTGCAAGTCAGCTAAGCAGCGCAACTAAATTTTTATTTGAAAGAGATAAAAATCTTGCGGAGCAGACTATTAAAAATGATTTGAAAGTTAATTCGCTTGAAGTAGGCATTAACGAGAGTTGTATAAAACTTCTTGCCCTTTATCAGCCAGAGGCGGCAGACTTAATGTTTATCACTACCACTATGAAAATAATAACCGACCTTGAAAGAATGGGGGATTTATGCGCTTCGATATGCCAAATCGGGTTAAAACTTACAGATGGACCTTCCTTTTCGGAACAATTTAAATGCGTTTATTCATATTTTGAAGACGTTGCTGCAAGAGACGACGAGATGCTTAAAATGGCCATTAAAATGTTTTCGGACGGCGTTAAAGAAAATTTAGGGCTTAAAGACGTCATTATAAAAGACGAAAACGTTATAGACTTACTTTCGCATAAGATAGTCGTGGATATAATAAATAATTCGATAAAAAATTTAAATACCTTAGAAAATAATATAACCTATATCTTTATAGCCCGCAAGTACGAAAGGTTTGCCGACCATGCCCAAAAAATTATGGAACTTTTGCTTTATATGGACCTTGGCAAAGATTTAAGGAATTTGCCGGAGTATTAATCTTTTAATCCCATGCCGAGAGCATTGTAAACGTTTATAACATCTTCTTTAACCAATAGATTTTGATTTATAAGGTTGTACTCTGAATTAAGCAAATTTTCTTTATAGGTAAGATAAGTTATCTTAGAAGAAATACCGGTTTTATACTGCACTTTGTAAATATTGAAAAGTTTCAGAGCATAGCGGTAATTTTTTTTATAACTTTTCAATGTTTGTATATCTTTCTGGAAATCTGCAAGGTCGCTCTCGGTTTCGCTGAAAGCGTTTATTATAGTATTTCTGTAGTTTAATATTGCCTGCTGATACTGTAGTTTAGACCTTTTATATATGCTTATATTAGTTTTGTAATTAAATATCGGCGCAAGAATGTCTAATCCGAAATTCCATACGCTGTTTGCATCGGTAATAAAATTATCTAAGCTGGGGCTTGCATATCCGTAACTTCCCGTAAGGTTAAATATAGGGAAAAAATTAGCGAGGCTTTCTTTTTTGGCGTAAGCATATGCAAGAACGTTATATTCCGCTTCTTTAACGTCCGGTCTTTGAGTTAAAATTTCTGATGGGATATTCGGCGGTATTAACTCAGAATAATGATTATCGTCAAAATTTAAAACGTTTTTTATGTTAGATTTGACCGTCAGCTTAAATCTTTCCGGAAATTTTCCCAGATAATATGCAAGCGTATTTTGCGTAATGTCTTTTTGCTTTATAGAGTCGTTTAGGTCGGTTCTTAAAATTTCAAGGTTTGTCTTTGTATTTACTATGGGCTCTGCATTTGTAAGACCTTCTTTATACTGTACTTCATAAAGTTTTAAAATCTCTTTTTCCGCTTTATATTCTTTTTTTAAGTTAACAATGGATTCCTTTAAAGCCTGTATTTGAAAATAGGCCTGTGCAACGTTGCTTATAAGGGTTAGTTTTACTACGTCGGCGTCTTCCTTAGATACCGAAACGTTAGCTTTTGCCTGTTTAACCGCATTATTTACCTGGTTCCAGACGTCTAATTCATATGAAGCGCTTAAACCTGCCTGGTTTAGGTTGTATATGACGGTACGCGATGAACCGGAAACTGAACCGCCGGAAGATAAAGCGGTTTGATAAGACGGCATTTTATTTCTTGTAGCTTCGTAGCTAAAATTGACGGTTGGGAACAGGTTCGATTCGTTCTGAGAAACGTATGTTTTTGCAATCTGTATATTTTTTATAGCGATTATATAATTTAAATTGTTTTTTAACGCCTTTGATATTAAATCGTCAAGTTTATTGCTTTTAAAATTTTTCCACCAGTCATTTTTTATTTTAAAATTTTCGTTATTTAGCGCATATTTAAATCTATTTGGAATTTTAACGGTAATTTTTTTTGGATGCGTAAATAAACTACATCCGCTAAGAATAAACATAAACCCGAAAACCGTAAAAAAAAATAATAACAAAGTTTTTTTAATTTTCATAATTTTTTAGTTTAAGTTTGTATTTTTTTTTATGTTGTTTTTTATTGACTGAATTTTAAATTTATTATATTCTAATTATACTGACTATAAAGTCATATTGTCAATTAAAAAATTTATAATTTAATAATCTTATTTTAAAGGTATCGATATGATTAAACGTTTTATAATAGTTTTGCTTGTTCTTATAGTTATTTTCGGAGGAATATTCGGATACAAAGCGTATAAGGGCTACGAAATGGGGCAGGCTATGAAAGCCAGGAAATTTCCTCCGGTTTCGGTGTCGGTAGCCGTTTCTAAAATAGGAGACTGGCAGCCTTATATACATACTATAGGCAACGTATCCGCTATAAATTCGGTTAACGTAACGACGCAGGTTGCAGGACAGGTTAACGGCATATATTTTAAATCGGGAGAGTTTGTTCGTAAAAATCAGATTTTGGTTACTCTCGACGATTCTCTTCAGATTGCCCAGTTAAAACAATACAAATCCCAGTTTATAGCCGATAAATTTAACTATGAGCAGTACAAAAAAGCCTATGCTCAAAATGCCGTTTCTAAAGCATCGTACATATCTATGCTCTCTACATTAAGGCAGAACGAAGCGCAAATCGCCCAGGCGGAAGTTACTATAGCCGATATGACGATAAGAGCGCCTTTTTCCGGAATAGTAGGGATTAGAAATTCAAGTTCGGTAAACCTCGGTCAGTACATAAATCCGGGTGCAAATATAATACCGCTTTATTCTATCAACCCGATTTATATAGACTTTACCATGCCGCAGAACGATTTGCACAGTTTAAAGGTAAATCAAAAAGTTAAGATTAAGTTAGATTCATATAATAAAATCTTTTATGGCAGAATAAAAACTATAAGCATAGACGTAAATACCGTTTCACGCAATATAACCGCCAGGGTTATCGTGAACAATAAAGGAATGTATTTAAGGCCGGGAATGTTTGTTACGGGAAGAGTTTTCCTACCCGTAATACATAACGTCGTAACGGTTCCGGCAACCGCTGTAACTTATAATCCATACGGCGATTTTGTTTACGTAGTCGTTAAGAAAAACGGCGTAAATATCGTAAAAACGGATTATGTTAAGACCGGAGAGGAAAGAAACGGAGTAGTCGTTATACTTAAAGGCTTAAAACCAGACGAAAATGTAGTTACCGCAGGACAGGTAAAACTGAGAAATGGCATACCTGTAGCCATAAAAAACAAAGGCGCGGATAATAAAGGCAAAAGTAAAATTAAAGCAATAGTAAAAGATAAAAGGTAATTAAATGAACGAAATAAAGCCGCAAAAAACTAAAAGTTTTACCGACATATTTATTCAGCGCCCGGTTCTCGCAATAGTCATAAGCCTCGTTATATTTATACTTGGAGCAAGGTCTCTTTCCGAATTGACGTTAAGGGAATATCCGAAAGTAAAAGATACCCTTATTACCGTTCAGACGGCATATCCCGGCGCAAGCGCGCAGGTAGTGCAGGGGTTTATTACAATGCCTTTGGAGAGAGCTATAGCTTCTTCTGAAGGTATAGATTATATGACTTCGACGAGCACCGAAGGCGTAAGCACTATCCAGGTTTTTATGAAATTAAACTTCAGCTCTAACGCCGCTCTTGCTGAGGTGCTTTCTCAGGTTAATTCCGTACTAAACCAGTTGCCCAAGCAGTCGCAACTTCCCGTTATTACAAAGACTAGCGTTACCAATCTTGCTTATTTATATCTGGCATTTACTTCTAATACGCTGTCAAGTTCTCAAATTACGGATTATTTAACCAGGGCGGTCCAGCCTAAAATTCAGGCGGTAAGCGGAGTCGGCCAGGTTCAGATTTACGGCAATAAACAGTTCGGCATGAGGATATGGCTCAACCCAAAAAAAATGGCGGAATTTAACGTTACGCCGATAGACGTTTCAAATGCGCTTGCTAACAATAATTATATTGCTTCAAACGGTTACACTAAAGGAAATTACGTTCAGGTTAATATTTCCGCCGATACGCTTTTAACAAGCGTGAAACAGTTTAGAAATTTAGTCGTTGCCGACGACGACGGCACTTTGATAAGGGTTAAAGATATAGGAACGGTAGAAATGGGAGCCGTAAGCAATGACGCGGGAAATATAATGAACGGTAAAAGAGCGGTAGTTATGGGTATTTTTACGACTCCTACGGCAAATCCGCTGACCGTCGTAAAAAAACTTACAGGTATGATTCCTTCGTTAAGAAAACAGCTGCCTGCGCATATGAAACTCAGGGTTGCGTTTAACAGAACTATTTTTATAAGCAGTTCTATTAACGAAGTTATTAAAACGGTTGTAGAAACCCTTATAATAGTTATAATAGTTATATTTTTATTTCTTGGTTCGGCAAGAAGCGTGGCTATTCCAGTAATAGCTATACCTCTATCTATAATAGGCGACCTGTTTATAATGTATTACCTAAATTATTCAATTAACTTGCTGACGCTTTTAGCTTTCGTCCTTGCTATAGGCTTGGTCGTGGACGACGCTATTATAGTAGTCGAAAACGTAAGCCGTCATATTGAAGAAGGTAAAAAACCTTTCGACGCGGCTATTATTGCGGCAAAAGAGCTCGGCGTGCCTATTATTGCTATGTCTATCACTTTAGTGGCGGTTTTTCTCCCGATAGGTTTTATGGGCGGTCTTACAGGGGCATTATTTACTGAATTTGCTTTTACTCTTGCCGGAGCGGTGCTTATTTCCGGAATTCTTGCATTGACTCTTTCGCCGATGTTGACGTCTAAATTTTTAAAAGAGGATATGGGTAAAAAGGGGCTTACGCATTTTCTAGACGTAACTTTTGAAAAAATAAAAAATATATATTTAAAAATACTTCACGGCGTTCTTGATTACAAACCGGTGGTAGCGCTGGTTATAATAGTCGTTTTAACCGCCGCATATTTTTTGTTTGTTACCACAAAAAGCGAACTTGCCCCCACTGAAGATCAGGGCGTCGTTTTCGTACAGGGCACTGCATCGCCTACTTCTACCTATAAAAATTTAAAACATTACGCAAAGCAGATAGGGCATATTTACGATTCTTTTCCGCAAATGAACAGGTATTTTATGGCATTGGGAGCTTCGGGCAATAATACCTTAATATCGGGTATGATTCTTAAACCGTGGAGCCAGAGAAAATTAACCCAGATGCAGCTTACCCCTATGGTACAGGAAAAACTAAATTCTATAACGGGTTTACAGCTTGCGGCGTTTGCGCTTCCGAGCCTTCCGGGTTCGCAGGGTCTTCCCGTTATGTTTGTTATAACATCTACGGAAAATTATCTTGAAATGAGAAGCGTTGCGCTTCGGCTTGAGCAAAAAGCGATGCAGAGCGGACTGTTTTTATATATGGACAAAGACCTAAAGTACGATGAACCCCAGATAAAAATTATTATAAATAAAAACAAAGCGCAGAGTATGGGCATTAATATGGCGACGATAGGCGATACGCTTTCTACTATGCTGAGCGAAAATTACGTAAACTGGTTTGAAATGGACGGTTACAGCTATAAGGTTATACCGCAGGTAATTCAAAAATACAGGTTCGACCAAAATTTGTTAAAAAATTATTATGTTACGGCTTCAAACGGCAATATGGTTCCGCTGTCCAGCTTTGTAAGCTTTAAAACCGTTACCGTACCGGAATCGTTAAACCAGTTCGACCAGCTCAATTCAGTTACTATTTCTGCCATACCCAAGCCGGGAGTAACTATAGGACAAGCGTTAAGTTTTCTTGAAAAAGCCTCTAAGAAGATTTTCCCTAAAGGATTTTCGTATAATTTTGCCGGCCAGTCGCGCCAGTTCGTTCAGCAAGGTTCGGCCATGGTAGTAACGTTTTTCTTTTCCTTGATTATAATTTATCTCGTTCTTGCCGCTCTGTTCGACAGTTTTATAGACCCTGTTATTATATTAGTCAGCGTTCCCATGTCTATAACCGGAGCGTTAATATTTTTAAGTTTAGGTTTTGCGACTATTAATATCTATACGGAGGTAGGACTTGTTACTCTTATAGGCCTCGTAAGTAAACACGGCATTCTCATTACAAAGTTTGCAAACGATTTGCAGAAAGAAGGCATGGATAAACGAACCGCAATAGAGCAGGCGGCATCTATAAGGTTAAGGCCTATACTGATGACTACTTTTGCTATGGTTTTCGGCGTCGTACCGTTGCTTCTCGCTTCCGGGGCAGGCGCTGTCAGCAGGTTTGATATAGGTTTGGTTATAGCCGCAGGACTCGGCATAGGTACGTTTTTAACTATATTTATAGTACCGACCGTATATATGTTCTTCGGTAAAGATTTGCATAAAAACAAAGAAAATGCCGACTAATTAGCCGGCTTATTTATTTGCGAAGTCTTAAGAAAAAGGTGTCAGATTTTATTTTACGCATACAATAACGATAAAGCATGTTGCATAAAATTAATCTGACACCTTTTTCTAAATAAAGACTTTTTCTGATTTATTTTCGAAGTCTTGGATCGACGAGAGCATAAGCGATGTCGGCCAAAAGGTTGCCGATAAGAGTAAGTACCGCGCCTATTACGAGTATTCCCATTATAGTCGGATAGTCTCGCGCAAGGACGCTCTGATAGAAAAGCCTGCCCATTCCGTTTATATCGAAAATAGTTTCTATGATAACGCTTCCTCCTATAAGTCCCGGAACGCTTAACCCTAGTATTGTTATAAAAGGAATAAGGGCGTTTTTCATGGCATGCTTGTATATTACCGTCCGTTCTTTAAGCCCTTTAGCTCTTGCAGTCAGAATATAATCCTGCCTGTAAACTTCAAGCATATTGCCCTTCAAATATCTGGAAAGTCCGGCAATACCTCCGAACCCGGCGACGAATACGGGCATGACGAGATGCTTTGCTATATTTGCGATTTTGCCCCACCAGGGAAGAAAATTATAACCGGCAGAGGTTATACCTCCTATAGGCAGTATGTGCAAATCTATTCCGAAAAAAATAATTAAAAGAAGAGCGACCCAGAAAGACGGCGCCGCAAAACCGATAAAAACCAATACCGTGGTAATTTTATCGAAGATGGAATCGTGCTTAACCGCCGACATAACCCCCAGAGGAATAGAAAATAGGAATATAAAAAACATAGCAAGAGAGTTTATAATAATAGTTATGCCTATAGTTCTTTTTATTTCGGTAATGACCGGTTCATGGTTTGCGGTAAAAGAAACCCCGAAATTAAGCGTGACTATCCGTTTAAGCCATTCGTAATACTGGGTTAAAAGAGGTTTGTTTAAACCGTAAAGTTTTGAGAGCATCTCCCTCGAAGCAGCCGAAACCTTCGGATTTAAACCCAACTGTTCGGTAAGGGGGTTGCCCGGCGCAAGGTGTATAACGAAAAATGATATTAAAGTGATTCCTATTAAAATAGGTATCATAAAAAAAATTCGTTTTATAATATATATTCCCATAACGTGAGCGTTGCCCTAAAAAAAATTTTATTTTTATAAAGCTATATTATATATTATAATATTCGATAATTAAAATTAAAAATTTGATTTAAATCATGAACGAAATAATAAACGCTTTTAAAAAAAATAAACTCGCCTTATACTCTTTGATTTTTATTTTGCTTATTATTCTGGCAGCCGTATTTGCGCCTTATATATCTCCGTACAATCCGGATAAAATAAACGTAAACGCAATACTTCAGCCGCCGAGTTTTGCGCATATCCTTGGAACCGATCAGCTTGGACGCGACGTTTTTTCAAGACTCATTTACGGTTCTAGAATTTCCGTAGAAGTAGGTTTTATATCGGTTTCCATATCTCTTTTTATAGGGATAATTATAGGCGCTTTTGCTGGGTATTATGCCGGTTTGACGGACGGTTTTCTAATGAGATTCGTCGATATCATGCTGACCTTCCCGTCTTTTTTTCTTATTCTTGCGGTAAGCGCGATTTTAAGACCCTCTATCATAAACATTATGATTATAATAGGCTTAACTTCATGGATGGGCGTCGCCAGAATAATCAGGGCAGAATTTATGCAAAACAGGGAAAAAGACTATGTCCTATCGGCTAAAGCGGCGGGAGCTTCAGACCTCTATATTATGTTTATCGAAATTTTACCGAACGTCGTCGCTCCTATTTTAGTTTCGGCAACGCTTGGAATAGCCGGAGCAATCTTAATACAGGCGTCTTTAGCTTTTCTCGGGATTGGTATTATGCCGCCTACGCCTAGCTGGGGAGGAATGCTTTCGCGAGGGAAAACCTATATAATGGTAGCATGGTGGCTGACGCTGTTTCCGGGTATTGCAATTTTACTTACCGTCCTAAGTTTTAATTTAGTCGGTGAAGCAGTCAGAAATGCCCTCGACCCCAGATATTCGACTGAGAAATAGTACTGTGAGGGAATTCAATTCTGTCGCCGTAACAAATTGGAAGGACGGAATTCGCAGGAAAAGGTGTCAGATTTTATTTTTGACACCTTTTCCTTTAAAAAAAAGCTCAAAAATGCTAATATAATCTATGTATATTTATTATTGAATTAAATTTTAAAGAGGTCTTTACAATGAACGCTTACAAGCAACTTAAGGTAATTATTTTATTTTTATCCGTTATTTTTATTTCAGGTTTAATGCTAACGGGTTGCGCGACTACGCGCGATATTACGGGCAAACCCATATCGACTTCCAATGTAGATAAAATAATAAACGGAACGACGACAAAATCGCAGATAATTTCCATGTTCGGACCGCCTTATTCTATAAAGAAAAATCCTTTTAAACCCGGCGTGGTTACTTATAAATACAGATTCAGATATAAAAAATACGTTCATTTAGGAAATGAAATTCTTACTACTTCGACGAGAAAATTTAAAGAAAAATTATATATAGTTATTAAAAACGGAATAGTTATAAGCCATAGTTTTACGACTACGGGAAACACATCGCTAAGGAGGATTTTAAAAAAAGAAAAACAATGAAAATAAAATTTACGAAACTTCATGGAGCCGGCAACGACTATCTTTATATAGACGGCATTAACGATATTCCTGCCTGTGTTGTCGGTAATACGTATAGTAATAATTTCTATAACGAACTCTCGGAGAAAATCAGCGATAGGCATTTTGGAGTTGGTTCAGACGGCATTATAATAATTTTGCCTCCTTCGTCAAATGAAGAGTTTGGGGTTAAGCCGGATTTTAGAATGAGGATGTTTAATGCAGACGGTTCTGAAGGAGAAATGTGCGGCAACGGAATAAGATGCTTTGCAAAATATGTTTACGATAAGCATCTTACGGATAAAAAGATTATAAATATCGAAACTCTTGCGGGAGTTAAAACGGTGGAAGTTTTTTTGGCGGAAGGAACGGGCACGGTAAAAGAAGCAAAGGTTTTTATGGGTATTCCAGAGTTTGAGGCAAGTAAAATTCCGGCAATTTTTCAAAAAACGGAAATCATCAACGAAAAAATAAACGTAAAGAATAAGAACTTTACCGTATCCTGCGTTTCAATGGGTAATCCGCATTGCGTTACTTTCGTAGATGACGTAAAAAATTTTGATGTTCATTATTACGGACATATTATAGAAAACGATACTATGTTTCCTAATCGGGTCAATATAGAGTTTGTTCAACTGCTCGACGACGGAAACGTGATAGTAAGAACATGGGAAAGAGGCTCAGGCGAAACTCTGGCGTGCGGTACAGGCGCATGCGCAGTTTATTCGGTCATAAAAAAAACCGGCAAAATAGACTTGGGCGAAAAGGAGCTTAAGGTTAATTTATACGGCGGAACGCTTAAAATATCGGGAGATATAAATAAAGGCATATATATGGTCGGTCCAGCCGAAGAAGTTTTTAGCGGTTATTTTAATTTTTAATTATGAAAAAAGCGAGTTTATTAGCTTATATATTGTTTGCCGTCGTCCTGCTTAACTGTTGTTTTTCAGATTATGCTTTTTCTTTTGTCGATTATTTAAGTAAAAATTCAAAACCTTATCTCAATTACAATAACGAAGGCGTTTTTAAAAAAGCTTTTAACAGTTTTGTTTCCGGCAGATATAAAACTGCTGCTGGAGAATTTTGGCTTTATTTGCACAGGGGAGGTAAAACGCTCGGTAATTTTGCGCTTTATTATCAGGGGTTGTCTTTTATCAATCTTAAAGAATACGGAAAAGCGGATTATGTTCTAATGAAACTATCAATTTCTTATCCTAATTTCGTTTTTTATAAAAACACTATTTTTTATTTGGCTATATCTGAAGAAAAAACGGGAAACTATGTTTCAGAAATATCCCATTTTAAATATATTATTGCACGTTCAAAAAAATCGTCCGTACGTTCTTTTGCAATGTACGATGTATATAAAGCATATGCGAAGCTGAAAGATTATAAGCTTGCGGATAAATATTTAAAGCGGCTTTATATAGATTACCCTTACTTTTGCAAAATTCATCATATAAAAATAAAAAATGCTTTTTTAAATTTATCCGAAAAAATTAAACGTGGAGAAGATTTATATTATGATTCCTATTATACAGAATCTATTGCCATACTAAAGACGGTCGCTTTAAAAGACAAAAAAGCAAAATTAATCATTTTGAAAGATTTGATGAATATTAAAAGTTCTTTGTTTTTAGATAAAGTTGATAAATGTTTAAAATACGAAAAAAATAAATCATGCTATGAATATTACGGAGTAAAAAATTTAAAAATACTAGATTTGAAAGCCCGTTATTATTACATTAGCGGGCAAACTCAAAAAACGTTTTTAATTTTAAACTCTATATCGGAGAAATATGGATTTCTTAACCGAAGGCTTAAAAATATTTACGGGAATATTTTGTGGAGTCGCATTTTAAACGATCTGAAATCAGGGGAATTATTGAGCGCGGCAAAAAGGCTTAAGTCTTTTTTTATTATAGACGATTCCGTAAACCAAAACACGGCAAGATTTCTATTCTGGTACGGCATTATACTTGAAAAATTAGGCTATAAAAAAAGAGCCCTTTTTTATTTTAATTTGATAAGAGCTTCGAGGATTTTAAGGTATTCTTATTACGGTATTATGTCGGACATATTTGTCAGCAGAATAACCGGCGCCGCAGATTACTCTTCGGAAGTCTTGAACAATGGCGATATCCGCAGTTATAGCATTGTATCTTTGAAATATGCATCCGAATTTAAAAAAGCAATAAATAATAATTATGCCTTAAATTTAAGATTTAAGAGATTAAAAGCGCTTTTGAATCTAAATATTTATTCTCTTTCTTATATAGAACTGCGGAAAATAGCGTTAATGAATGATAATAATAAAAATTTCGACGTTTTTTTGATATATTTACTTTATAAAAAAGGATATTACGGGTCGGCCATTAACATTGCTTTCACTTTAATTTTTAAAAATGACGATTATAGGCAATTGCTCTTAAATAAAAAATTTTTAGAAATTCTTTATCCAAAGCCTTATTACGGCTATGTAGAAAAATACTCTTCAAAGTACGGTATCCCGGTAGATTTAATATACGGCATAATGAGGCAGGAAAGCCTTTATAATCCCATATGTTATTCCGGCGCAAACGCAATAGGTCTTATGCAGATTATTCCGTCCACCGGTTACTATATAGCAAGCCATACCGGCTGCTATAATTTTAATCCTTCCATGCTGTACAGCAAGCATATAAATATAAGTTTCGGCTCATATTATTTGAAGACCCTTCTCGATCAGTTTAACGGAAAAAAATATCTTGCCATAGCTTCTTATAATGCAGGACCGGGAGCCGTTTCATACTGGAAAAACAATCTTTTAAAAAATGATGCAATGCCTCTTTTTATAGAACTTATACCGTTTAATCAAACAAGGACTTACGTTAAAAGAGTTTTGGCAAATTATTATGTTTATAATTTTCTTTATAATTAACCAACATATATGAAGAAAAGTTCCGATTTTGACGATACAGCAAGTAAAATTACGGAAGAAAAAGCAAAGCAAAGAATAGCAGAGCTTACCGATGCCTTGAACTATCACAATTACAGGTATTATATGCTTGAAGATCCCGTTATTTCCGACTTTGAATTCGACAAACTTATGCGCGAATTATCGGATCTTGAGCGAAAATATCCTCAATTCGTAAGGCAGGATTCACCCTCCAAGAGAGTCGGCGGCGCGGTTAGCGAAAAATTCAGCCAGGTTAAGCATAACGTCCCTATGCTATCCTTGGATAATGCTTATTCGCGTGAAGAAGTTTTAGAATTCGACGCAAAAGTAAAAAGATTCCTCGGATATGCGGCGGAAGAAAATATAGATTATGAATGCGAACTCAAATTTGACGGACTTGCGGTTGAAATTGTTTATAAAAACGGCTTTTTCGTTCAAGGTTCTACTAGAGGCGACGGCGTTACGGGGGAAGACGTAACCGCAAACTTAAGAACTATAAATACGATACCGTTAAAACTCTTAAAAGATATAGAATATATAGAGGTGCGCGGAGAAGTTTTGATGGATAAAAAATCTTTCAAAAGCCTTAACGAAGAAAGATTAAAAGAAGGTTTAAGCCTGTTTGCAAATCCAAGAAACGCCGCTTCGGGCAGTATAAGGCAGTTAGACCCCGATATAACAAAGAGGCGAAATCTTATAATGTTTGCTTATGGGGTCGGCGATTATTCCATACAAGACAAACCCGATTTTAATACGCAGTTCGAGATGATGAATTTTTTAAAAACTGCAGGCATTAACATAAATAAAAAAATAAAATTGGTAAAAGGTATATCGGAAGCGGTAAATTTTTTTGACGATATAGCCGAAACAAGAGAATCTCTGCCTTTTGAAATTGACGGCATAGTTATAAAAGTAAACGATATCAAACTTCAGAAAAAACTTGGCGAAATATCGAAAAGCCCAAGGTGGGCCGTCGCATATAAATTTTCCGCCAAGCAGGAATCATCCGAAATAATCGATATAGAAGTTTCCGTCGGAAGGACGGGTATTTTAACTCCGGTTGCTATTTTAAAACCTGTTAATATCGGCGGCGTAGTAGTCAAGAGGGCTACGCTTCATAATCAGGATGAAATAGACAAGAAAAATATAAATATAGGCGATAAAGTTCTTGTAGAAAGGTCGGGAGACGTTATTCCCGAGGTGGTTAAAGTAATATCGAAAGGCAAACATAACGGAGCGTTTAAACTGCCTGAGTCTTGTCCATGTTGCGGTTCTTCGGTCGTTATAGACGGCGCAGCCCACAGATGCATGAATGAACTTGCATGCCCATGCCAGATTAAGGGGGCTATCGTTCATTTTGCATCGAAAAGAGCTATGGACATAGAAGGACTCGGCGAAAAAATAGTCGATAAGTTAGTGGAAAAAGGTTTAATAAAAAATGTCGCAGATATTTATTATTTAAAGCGCGGAGATTTAAGCGGGCTTGAAGGTTTTGGGGAAAAGTCGGAAGAAAATCTTTTTAATTCTATTGAAAAATCTAAAAATATATCATATGATAGATTTGTTTATGCGCTCGGCATAAGACACGTCGGAGAGCATATAGCCGATTTATTAGTCAGGTATTTCGGCGATATAGAAGGTATAAAAAAAGCGGATACAGAAGAGCTGTCTTCCAAGTATGGAATAGGAGAAGAAATAGGCAGGTCTATTTATAATTTTTTTAGATTGGATTCTAACGTCGAGGTCATAAAAAGACTTTTCAATGCGGGCGTTTCTCCTTATAAAGCAAAAGTTCAAAGCAGAAACGAAAACGGTGCCGTTTACGGAAAAAGTTTTATTTTTACCGGAACTCTTAAAGATTTTACTAGAGGAGAAGCTGAAAATATAGTAAAGGCGGCGGGAGGCATCATAGAAAAGACGATTAAAAAGAAGTTGGATTACGTGGTCGCCGGTTCCGATCCTGGTTCGAAGTACGATAAAGCCGTAAAACTTAATCTTAATATAATAAACGAGGATGAATTTAAAAAAATACTTAATAAATAAAATAACTTAGCAAAATATTTGAATCGAGCAAATAAATTTAAACTTTTAATAACGGGTGTATTTATGTCAAAGTTAAAGTATTATGTTTTAGCGATGTTTTTTTTATGTTTAACCGTTTTTATCAATACGTCTTCGGCGCATGCATTTCTTACTCCCAGACTGACAAGGAACATACCGGTAGGCAATATGCCTTACGGAGTTTCTTTTTCTTCTAACGGAAATTATGCCCTCGTGACCAATGCCGACGACGATACGGTATCCGTAGTGAGTATGGCCACTAAAGGGGTCGTAGCTGCAATAAAGGTCGGAGTCCATCCGACAGGGGTCGCTATTGCCCCTTCGCTGACTTTTGCTTATGTTTCAAATACGGCTTCCGGCAACGTAAGCCTTTTAAATATGTCGACATTAACTAAAGCTTTAAATATCCATACCGGAGGAACGCCCTTAAATATAGTTTTTACGCATGACTCCAGATACGCGTTCGTAACGAATATACACGATAACGACGTAGACGTTATAAATACCGTTCAAAATGCCGTTATCAAGAGAATAAGAGTCGGAAAAGAACCTCAGGGAATCGCAATTTCTCCGAACGGAAAGATAATAATAGTAACTAATGCCGGCGGCTCGTCCATTTCGATAATAAACGTATCGACGTTTTCGGTTATACGTAACGTGCATACCGGATTAAATCCTACTTCCGTCGCTTTTTCTCCATCCGGAGCACCCGTTAAATATTTTTATGTAGCATCTGGCAAGAAAAATAAAATTTACGTATATAACGAAAAGAATTTTGCGCTGGTAAAAAAAATTAAAACTTTATCCGATCCATCATCCTTAGCTTTGACTCCGGACGGAATGATGCTATTTGTAGTAAATTATCAAAATATGGCGGTAACTATATATAATGCCGTTCATTTCAATCATATCAAAACTATTAATATGCCTTCCGGGCCTATAAATGTATCTGTCGCTCCGGACGGCAGCGCAGCTTTGGTAACGGTAACCCGTGCGGCAAGCACGGCTTTTATAAGAATAAAGAAGACGAATACGGTTTATGCAAAAATAGGTCCGTCCTCTCCTGTGACGGTAGGTACGCCGGTTTCCGGAGTGCCGGGTCAAACGCCGGCAGAAGCGGCAACTGCTATAACGGCCCCTGCTCCTGCCCCGGTTTATACGGCGCCTCCGTCAAATTACGTTCCTCAGCCTTTTGGTAAACTTGCTACGGTTTATACAGGCAAAGGGCCGACTGCGGAAGCTATTACTCCGGACGGAAGATATCTTTACGTTATAAATACTCAGGCATCTACATTGAGTATAATCAATATAGCCAATGATGAGGTAGTTAAGACTATTAAAGTCGGAAATTATCCGTCTGCAGTAAGAATTTCACCTGATGGACATTACTGCTTCGTCGTTAATTCGGGTTCTAATACCGTAACTATAATTTCTACGGGCAATTACTATTGATTAAAAGAAATCTTTATATATTTTTTAAAGCTTTACCGTTTATCTTATTTATACTGTTTACCCAAAAAAGGTTTGTGATTTTTGGAGGCAGGCGGACTTTAAGTCAAAAATACCACTTAAAGTCCGCGAAATGGCTGACCCGTATAATTGCTTCATTAGGTCCTACCTTTATTAAACTGGCTCAGGTTATATCCACGAGAGCCGACTTTTTACCTTCTGCTTATTTAGAAGCCTTATCGACCTTGCAAGATGAAGTTCCGCCCGTTTCGTTTATTAAAATTAAACCTATAATTGAAAAAGATTTCGGAAAAAATATTGACGAAATATTTGAAAAATTTAACGAGAAACCTCTCGCGGCGGCATCCGTAGCGCAGGTTTATTCCGCTGTTTATAATGGTAAAGACGTTATAGTAAAAGTAATAAGACCTGATATAGAAAAAAATGTTTCGATAGATATAAAAACCTTAAGGAGCGTTTTAAATCTGTTGAAAATTTTTTTTCCGCAGAATAAATCTATTCATTCTATCTCGACGGTTTTAAGGGAGTTTAGCGTTACTATTTACGAAGAAATGGATTTAAAACATGAAGCAAAAAATATAAAAGAATTTAAGAAGATAGAAAAAGAATTAGGTTTTATCATAATACCAAAAACATATTCCGAATTAACTTCAAAAAATGTTTTGGTTATGGATTTTCATATAGGCACTAAAATAACCAACTTTAAGAAAATTAGGGAATTCGGTCTCGAACCTAAATCAATAATAGATAAACTTATAGAATTTTATATTTATCAGGCATTAGTGTCTGGAATAGTTCATGCCGACCCGCATCCAGGCAATATTCTGGTTAATGAAGAAGGCAAAATAGTTATGCTGGACTTTGGACTCGTCATTCATATGACGGAAGATACTAAGGAAAATCTTATTAAAGCCGTCCTTGCCGGAGTCAGGGAAGATATTCCCGGAATAATCGATGCATATTATGCGCTCGGTATTATAAACAAAGAAGTTTCGCGCCAGCTTTTAGAAAGTATGGCGGCTAAACTATACAAAGTTTTAAGCCAAAAAGATATTTCCGGCAAAAAGATACAAGTTATAATAACCGAAATAATGAAGAGCTTTTACGCTTTTCCATTTGAACTTCCTCAGAACTTAGTGTATATTTTTAAAACGGCGGCTCTGCTTGAAGGCATAGGGACTGCCTATAATCCTTCTTACAACTTAGTAAAGGATATTATTCCGGTAGCCAAAAGATATATAAAACAAACCGAACTCGGAAAAACTTTTTCCCCGATATCTTTTATTAAAAACGGATTTAACCAGATTAAAGAATTTTTTAACGACACAAGAAGGCTTATGCATGCCGCCTATTCCGAAAATTTCAGGGTTAAAATACATCCTACCAATATATCGGCTCTCGAGAATTTTTTAATACATGTAATAAAAAGATTGATTGCCGCAGTTACCGGAGGATTTATAGGAATAATTTCCGCGCTTATATTTATCGAATATAAAAATATTTATCTGCTTATAGCCGGTTTAATAGTTTCCGCCTTTATAGTATTCTTGTCGATAGCATTTCCTATAAAAACGACTTACGGTTATTCGACCCTCCTCGACGTATTCAGGCATGGAAACGACGAATAAATTATTTAAAGTCGTGTGTGTTATTAATCATTTTAAAAATATTTGATGCAGGTTTTTTAAATAATTTTATATAATATTAGAAATATGATAAATGAAAATCAAGTTAAAAATTTAGGAGTTATTATTTTAGCGGGGGGCTTGGGGACAAGGATGAAATCCGAAAATCCTAAGGCGCTTTCCGGTTTGCTTGAAAATCCGCTAATATTTTACGCTATAAAATCGTTAATAGACGCCGGTGAAAGATTTAATAGAGAATCTTTAGACGAATATGGCGAAAACTTTGGCGGCATAAAAGCTAAACTGGATAGAATAATAACCGTGATAGGACATAAAGGAGATTTGGTAAGGCAATATATAGAAAATGAAGCAAGATTCAAAGCGAAAAATATTTTGTTCGACTTTGCCGTTCAAGAGCAATATCTAGGAACTGGAGATGCAGTCAAAAAAGGGCTGGAAATTTTTAAGGACGATGAGAAAGAAACGGACGTAATTATTTTGCCTTGCGATATGCCGTTAATAACCGACGAAACTTTTGCAGAAACAGTAAAATTTCATATATCTAATAATGCCGACTTAACGGTTATGTCGGTCGATGTCAAAAATCCATATTCATACGGTAGAATTTTGAGGGATAAAAATGGTCGTGTGGAAAAAATAATAGAAGAGAAAGAATTATGCGATTATCCTAAAAAAACCGCTCTTATAAAAGAAATTAATTCGGGAGTTTACATCGTAAAACTAAATCTTTTAAAGCAGTTTATTAACGAAATTAAACCTAATAACAGAAAAAAAGAGTTTTATTTTACCGATATAGTCGATATATTTTATGGCGCAGGATTAAAAACTTTATGTTTTAAAGCGGGCGACGAGGAAGAATGCGCAGGCGTTAACTCTAAATACGATCTTCTTAATGCGCAAAAGATAATGCAGAAAAGACTTATTAAAAATCTTATCGAAAAAGGCGTCGATTTTATATCCGACGAAAATATTTATATAGGTTATAACGTTGAAATAGGCGAGGCATCGGTTGTTTATCCTGACGTTTTTATTTCGGGAAAGACGAATATAATGAAAAAAGTCGTTTTAGAAAAAGGATGCGTAATAAAAGATTCATCTATTATGGATAATGCGGCTATAAAGAGCTACAGCGTTATAGAAAATGCGGTCATAATGAATAATGCGCAAATTGGGCCTTTTGCGAGGATAAGGCCGGACACAAAAATATCAGAAGGCGCAAAAATAGGCAATTTCGTAGAGATTAAAAAATCTTCTATAGGCAGAAACTCCAAGGCGTCCCATCTTAGCTACATTGGAGATTCCGTTATAGGCGAAAACGTTAATATAGGCGCAGGCGTCATAACATGCAATTACGACGGAGAAAAAAAACATACTACGAAGATTGAAGACGGATGTTTTATAGGCTCGGATTCTCAGCTTGTCGCGCCTGTCAATGTCGGTAAAAATTCATATGTCGGTTCGGGAACTACCGTAACTAAAAACGTTCCCGAAGGCGCGCTTGCAATTTCCAGAGTGCCTCAAAAAAATATCGAAGGCTGGGTTTTGAGAAAACAAGCGGCAAAAAAGACTGAAAAAGACTGAAAATTTTAAAAATAAAACTTTCAAACTTGAACAATATTTTTTTAATTTAAAAAAATAAAAAAAGGGAGACTTAAGGGTATGTGCGGTATAATAGGTTTTTCAGGCGGCGGCAATGCCCGTTCCAAGCAGGGAAACTGCGAAAGTTCCGTAGATATAGTTTTAAACGGACTTAAAAGCTTGGAATACAGGGGGTACGATTCTTCAGGCGTTGCATATTACGATGAAACCGACAATAAAATAAAATCGATTAAAAAATCAGGCAAACTCGCAAATCTTTCGGCCGAGTTAAGCTGTATTAAACCCGTTAAATCCAGTATTGCGATAGGCCATATAAGGTGGGCTACGCACGGCAGACCTACCGACGATAATGCCCATCCCCATTTAGACTGTTCCGGAAATATAGCTATAGTGCATAACGGAATAATAGAAAATTATCTAGTTTTAAAAAATAAACTTATAGGTAAAGGACATAAATTTATTACTCCTACCGATTCTGAAGTAATTGCCCACTTAATAGAAGATTATATAAAAAGCGGAGCTAAAACTTTTTACGAAGCCGTCAGGCTTGCTTCGCTGGATCTTTCGGGCGCTTTTGCCTTTTTGGCGATGAATGCCGATGAAAAAAGCATATGCGCCGTAAAATATGGACCGCCTTTAGTTATGGTGAATAAAGATAAAGAAATTTATTTTGCAAGCGACGTTTCGCCTCTTATTCAGTATTCCGACGAAGTTATATATTTAAAAAATTCAGAAATAGCATATTTTAAAGACGGCTTGCTTAAATTGATGGATTTTAAAGGCAAACCGTTAAATAAAACCGTTACGAAAATAGACTGGGATGCGTCGAGAGCGGTTAAAACCGGCTTTTCTCATTTTATGCAGAAAGAAATATTCGAACAGCCTTCATGTCTTTTGGATGCTTTTTCTTCCCGCATAATTTCGGTAAAAAACGACGGCTCAGCCGCCGATTCAAATAAATCGGATTCCTTCTTTTCCGGATTTAAAATTATGCTGGAAGACGTAAGATTGACAAAGAAAGATATCGATAAAGCGGGCAGAATAATTATTACGGCTTGCGGCTCTTCTTATTACGCCGGTCTTGTAATCAAATATATTACCGAAACGCTTTGCGGTATTCCCGTAATAGTCGAATACGGTTCCGAATTTAGATATGAAAATTTTCCCGTTTCAAAAAACGATATTTTTATCGGTATTTCACAATCCGGCGAAACTGCCGACACTAACAGCGCTCTTGAGATTGCAAAAGAAAAAAAAGCAGGCATACTTTCCATAACTAACGTTCCCGGTTCGCAGATAACTACAATGTCGGACAAAGGAGTAATATATACGCACGCCGGTCCGGAAATAGGCGTAGCTTCTACTAAAGCATTTACGACTCAGATAATGTGCGGCTTGCTTTTGGCTTTGCGCATTAAAGAGATTAAAGATACTGCTTCCGTTGCAAGAAAAAATTTGAACGGAGTTAATTTTTTCGACGAAATCGTGAATATTCCAAAGAAAGCGGAGCAAATTTTATTTTTAAACGATTCGATAAAAGAGATAGCAAAAAAATATTATAAAAATACAAATTTTTTATATCTCGGTAGAGGAATATTATATCCGATAGCTCTTGAAGGCGCTTTAAAATTAAAAGAAATTTCATATATTCATGCAGAAGGCTATCCTGCCGGAGAAATGAAACACGGACCTATAGCTTTAGTCGATGAAAACATGCCGGTGCTGTTTCTTCTGTCGAACAATATGCTTGCCCCTAAAACAATATCAAATATAGAAGAAATAAAGGCCAGGGGCGGTAAAGTCATAGCGGTGGCCGATTACGAACCGGATATAGACGGGATATCGGATATTATTAAAATACCGGCATCTTCCGAAGTTCTAAGCCCTATACTTTATACTATCCCGCTGCAAATTCTGGCATATCATATAGCCGCACTTAAAGGCACCGACATAGACCAGCCGAGAAACCTTGCAAAAAGCGTGACCGTGGAGTAAAATATTAACCGTGAATAATATACAAGAAACGGATTATCTATCCGGATTAAACGAAGAACAGCTAAAGGCCGTAACTCACGCTGACGGTCCGCTTTTAATACTTGCAGGGGCGGGTTCCGGAAAAACCAGAGTCATAACTTTAAGGGCAGTCCATCTTATAAAAACTGGCAAAGCAAAACCTTATAATATACTCGGCGTGACGTTTACCAACAAAGCAGCCCGCGAAATGAAAGAAAGAATAAAAAAGGCGCTTAAATATAAAGAGCATGATGAATTTTTCGGTTACGACGGATATCCCGATGCCGATAATGTCGGTATACGCGATAGCGGCGCCCTTCAAGGACTGCCGGAATTTTCTACTTTCCATTCGTTTTGTTTAAAACTTTTAAGAAGACACGCCGATTTAGTCGGCTATGAAAGGTCTTTTGTCGTTTTCGACGAAGACGATTCAGGAAAAGTGATTTCTAAGATCATTAAGTCGTTAAATTTAAACGAAAAAATAGTAACGCCGTCCAAAGTAAAATATTTTATAGAAAAAAATAAAAATTCTTTTATTACTCCGGATGAATCTTTCGGCGGCGTAAGAGCCTGGGAAAAAGATTACGCCGTAATATATTCCGAATATGCAAAAAAGCTCAAAGAAAGCAATGCAATGGATTTTAACGACCTTTTGTTTAACGCCGTAAAACTACTGCGCGATAATCCCGCTATTCTTGAACGTTATTCCAATCTTTACAAATATATTATGGTCGACGAATTTCAAGATACTAATTATATACAGGATAAACTTATTAAGCTTCTTGCGCAGAAACATCAAAATATATGCGTAGTAGGAGACGACGATCAGTCTATATACAGTTTCAGGGGTGCTACCATAGATAATATTTTGAGTTTTGAAAAAACCTATGCAGGCTGTTCGGTAATAAAACTTGAAAAAAATTACCGCTCTACCAAAAACATACTGAATGCCGCATCCGCTTTGGTAAAAGGAAATAAACTGAGAAAAGATAAAACTTTAAAGACCGATAAAAAAGGCGGCGGCAGTATAATTACTATCTACCAGGCAAATAACGATTATTCGGAAAGCTATTATATAGCAAAAGAGATAAGACGGCTTATTAGGGAGGACGGATACTCGAATAAAGACATAGCTATATTATACAGGGCAAATTCGCAGTCGAGAGTTATAGAAGACAGGCTGTTAAAAGAAAGCATAAGGTATAATATTTACGGCGGATTAAAGTTTTATCAGAGAAAAGAGATAAAAGATATTTTGTCTTTTATAAGGTTTGCAGTTAATCCGCGAGACGCCGTGAGCTTTGAAAGAAGTATCCAGTGCGTTCCGACAGGGGCCGGCGAAAAAACTATTAAAAATATGCAGGATATTGCCGCTAAAAACGGCTCCGATATTTTAAAAACCTTAAAAAACGGACTATTTTCATCGATAAGGGGACTGGGCAATATGCCGATTCAAAGCATTTTAAGCACAGATTTCAATGAAGAGATTTCAGCCTCTAATTCTAATTCTTCAGGCATCGCAAACTATTTTGACGTTATATTGAGAATAAGGCATATGATAGAATCTGCAGTTTCTTATTCTAAAGAAAACGTCGATTCGGAGGAAATAAAAACAGGGGATAAACTGGCGGATATAATCAATTTTACGTATAAAAAATCGGGTTACGAGAGTATGCTTAAGGCGGGAGTCGCAAAGTCCAACGAACTTGACGGAAACAGAATAGAAAATATAGAAGAATTAATTAACGCGGCGCACGATTTTGACGATATAACCGAATTTTTAGACCAGAGCGCAATAAACGATACTAAAGAAGAGCCTAATTCAGAATACGGTTCCGATATAACGAAAGTATCTCTAATGACTCTGCACAGCGCAAAAGGACTTGAATTTCCAGTAGTTTTTATAGCCGGACTCGAGGAACATCTTTTCCCTCATATAAGGTCTTTGGACAACGAAATGTCCTTAGAGGAAGAAAGACGACTGTGTTATGTCGGGATTACCCGCGCCAAAGAAAAACTTTATCTTACATGGGCAAAAAGGCGGCGGTCGGGGAAAGATTATAAATATAATATGCCTTCAAGGTTTTTAAGGGAAATACCGGAAGAACTGATAGAAGAAATAGTAGATACTTACGAATATTACTAAATTATTTTTGGATTTAAAATTTAAAGGAGATTTATATAATGGATATAAATCACGTTATGAAACTGGCAAAATTAGATTTAAACGAAGAAGAATCGGCGCATTTTGCATCCGAACTTAATAAAATTATCGGATATATAGACATGATACAGTCTGCCGACGTTTCAAAAATAGAAGACATTCTTGAAGAACTTGATTACGACAGGTTAATTTCAAACGAAAGTTTGAACGAAAGATTTTATAAAGACTGCCGTATCGACGAGTGCAAAACTGACGATACGTTCGATTTTGAAATAGTAAAATCTAATGCGCCGAGCTTTGAAGCGCAAACTGCCGGCTTAGGTTTGGAAGATACTGCAACCGAATCCGGTTTTTTTGTAGTGCCGCAGGTTATAGAATAAAAAATAAAATATAAAGACAATTAAGAGGACAGCAAAACATGGACGATTTATACAGGTTGACTATAAGCGAACTTGCCGGTCTTTTAAAGAAAAGGGAAGTTAAAAGCACGGATATTCTTAATTCCTACGTAAAAAGAATAGAAGCCGTAGAGCCGGAAATTTCCGCTTATCTTTACAACGACCTTGAAGAAGCCGAAAGAAATGCCGAAGCCGCAGATAAAATTATATCTTCCGGTTCAGATTATCCGGTACTTACCGGAATACCTCTTTCCATAAAAGATATTTTTTTGATAAAAGGTAAAAAAACCACATGCGCGTCAAAAATATTGGATAATTTTATTAGCCCTTATGATTCTACCGTAGTAAGGAAACTTAAAGAAAATAATTATGTTTTTTTGGGCAAAACGAATCTTGACGAATTTGCAATGGGTTCTTCGACCGAAAACAGCGCATATAAAATAACAAAAAATCCTTACGATTTTAACAGGGTTCCAGGCGGTTCAAGCGGCGGTTCAGCCGCTTCTGTTGCGGCCGATTTATGCGCGGGTTCTTTCGGAACTGATACCGGAGGTTCGGTAAGGCAGCCTGCCGCCCTTTGCGGAGTAGTCGGATTAAAGCCCACGTACGGCTTGATTTCAAGATACGGCATAATTGCTTTTAGTTCCTCTTTAGACCAGGCAGGCATTCTCTCCAAAGACGTCGCTGACGCCGCTGTTATGCTTGAAGCCGTTGCGGGTTTCGACGAAAAAGACCAGACTACGAGAAAATTTAACGTACAAAAATATGCCGAAATAGTTAAAAAAGCCGATAAATCCATATTAAAAGGATTGAAAGTCGGAATTCCGGCAGAATTTTTTTCCGACGGTTTAGACCCCGAAATAAATTCAAAAGTTTCTGAAATAAAGGTTTTACTGAAAGACTTGGGCGCAAACATAGTCGATATATCTCTTCCCGATACCAAATATTCCGTATCGGCATATTACATAACCGCCACTAGCGAGGCAAGCTCTAATCTCGAAAGATACGACGGCATAAGATACGGTTACAGATATAACAGAAAAGACGGAGAGACTATACAAAGTTTAGACGATCTCTACAGAAAATCTCGTGAAGCCGGGTTTGGAAACGAGGTTAAAAGACGCATAATACTGGGAACTTTTGCGCTTTCGGCGGGTTATTACGACGCTTATTATAAAAAAGCTTCCTTAGTCAGAAAACTTATTATAAAAAATTATAAAGATGCGTTTGCAAAAGCAGATATCATAATCGGCCCGACTTCACCGACGCCTGCGTTTTTAATCGGAGAAAAAACGGCCGACCCTCTAAGTATGTACCTGTCCGATATTTACACTATTTCCGTTAATCTTGCATATCTTCCTGGTTTAAGCATACCTATCGGAGTCGTAAAAAATCCTACGAAACCGGACGGCGTTCTTCCGGTAGGACTGCAGATTATATCGCCGTGGGCTACTGAAGACAGGCTTCTTTCCGTTGCAAAAATTATAGAGGACGAAGTTAAGTTTAGGGAAAAAATAAAAAAAAATAAAGGTGTCAAATAAAGGTGTCAGATTTATTTATTTTTGAATGATTATATTTTAAAGAGGATAAAATATGCACGGTAATAACGATTCATTCGAGGCGGTTATAGGGCTTGAGGTTCATTCCCAACTGCTCACCAAAACAAAAATGTTTTGTTCTTGTCCGAATATTTTCGGTATGGAACCGAATACTGCGGTATGTCCCGTCTGTCTTGCTCTGCCAGGCGCCCTTCCGGTAATAAATATCGAGGCTGTAAGACTTGCTGTGAAAGCGGCTCTTGCTTTGAATATTAATATTAATAAAAAAAGCTTGTTTGCCAGGAAAAATTATTTTTATCCCGACCTGCCTAAAGGCTATCAAATATCGCAATATTTGGATCCAGTGTCTTCCAACGGCTATTTAGATATAGAAACCGAAGACGCTTCTAAAAAAAATAAAATTAATAAAAGAATAAGGATAAATCGCCTTCACATAGAAGAAGACGCGGGAAAATTAATTCATATAGGAAACAGGTCATATGTCGATTTAAATAGGGCAGGCACGCCTCTCGTGGAAATAGTTTCCGAACCGGATATAAGTTCAGCGGCCGAAGCTTCCGCTTATTTAAAATCGCTCAGAGAAATACTGGTATATCTTGGAGTTTCAGACGGAAATATGGAAGAGGGCAGCTTCAGGTGCGATGCCAATGTTTCGGTCAAAAGGAAAGGCGATGCGGAACTTGGTACAAGGGCGGAAATTAAAAACGTAAATTCTTTTAAATTCGTGGAGAAAGCCATCGAGTATGAAATAGAAAGACAGATAGACCTGATATCAAGCGGCGGGAAAGTAATTCAGGAAACAAGATTGTACGATTCCAAGGAAAATATTACAAGGTCCATGAGAGGCAAAGAAGAAGCACATGATTACAGATATTTTGAAGAGCCTGATCTGCCGCCGTTAATTCTTTCCGAAGAATTTATTAACGAAATAAAAAATTCTATTAAGGAACTTCCTGCAGAAAAAAGACGCAGATATGTTTCGGAGTATAAACTTACAGAATATGATGCGGAAGT
>JAJYHI010000009.1:0-18830 GCA_021784835.1 bacterium | reverse complement strand
CAAGTTTCGGACGATAAAGGCATAGAAGATATAGTAAAGCAGGTAGTCGCCGAAAATCAGAAAGAATTTACCGACCTTGCAGGCGGGAAAGACAAACTGTTCGGTTTTTTCGTGGGCGAAATTATGAAAAAAACTAAAGGTAAAGCAAATCCTAAAAAAGCTAACGAGATATTGCGAAAATATATAGACGAAAATAAATAGGACATTTAAGTTTTATTCGGAGGCTAAAAAATGGCTTTTTATACGCTAAGATTAAGAAACGACGACATAGTCGAAATGATAGACCAAAGAAAACTCCCTCTCGAAGTAACTTACGTTGAATTAAAAACTTATAAAGAAGTTTACGATGCAATAAAAGATATGATAGTTAGAGGCGCTCCTGCAATAGGAGTTTCCGCCGCTTTCGGTTTATATCTCGGCGCTAAATCTTTGCTTGAATCGACTGAAGTAAAAGATTATGAATCATTCAAAAAAAAGTTTTTCGATATAGCCGATTTTATGTTTTCTGCAAGACCTACCGCCGTAAATCTCGGATGGGCCGTCGATAGGATTAAAAAACTTGTTTTAGACGAAGAACATAATAATTCAAATTCAGATTTAAAAACATTGGTTGACCGCATAAGAAAAGAATCCGTTAAAATTTACGATGAAGATATAGAAATTAACAAAAATATGGGAAAGTACGGAGCAGCCCTTTTAAAAGACGGATATAACGTTCTTACCCATTGTAACGCAGGAGCGTTGGCTACCGCCGGTTACGGAACCGCTCTAGGCGTTATCAGAGCCGCAGTTTCGGAAAACAAAAAAATATCGGTGATTTCCGACGAAACGAGGCCTTTTCTTCAAGGCGCAAGACTTACTACTTGGGAATTAATGGAAGACGGAATACCGGTAACCCTTATAGCCGATAATTCCGCAGGTCTTTTAATGAGAAAAGGAAGAGTAAACGCCGTTATAGTCGGTGCGGACAGAATAGCTTCCAACGGCGACGTTGCCAATAAAATAGGTACTTATCAGGTTGCAGTCCTCGCTAAAGAAAACAATATTCCTTTCTATGTCGCGGCGCCGCTTTCAACTATAGATATCAATATTAAATCGGGCGACGAAATTCCGATAGAAGAGCGCGACGTTAACGAAGTAGTTTCCGTATTTGGCAAAAGAATAGCTCCGGAAAACGTAAAAGCGGCTAACTATGCTTTTGACGTTACTCCAAATAAATACGTTTCAGCCATAATAACCGAAAAAGGAGTATTATATCCGGATTATAAAAAATCTATTGCGGACGTTTTCCGTAAATGATAATATAATAAAGCACTTATAATTCTAACAGCCGTTATGCGTATACCGTTAATGATAACGATAGTATATTAATCATAATATAAATAAAAAAATAAATAGAATTAATTTTATTAACTAACCCCAATAAAATATAAATATAAATAAAAATTAAAAGAGCGAAAAATCATGAAAGACAAAAAAACGGCAGGTAAAAAAAACGGCAGTCCATTTGAAGGTTCAAAAGTATGGATGGACGGAAAATTCTTAGATTATAAAGATGCAAAAGTTTCCGTAAACAGCCATTCCCTTCATTACGGATTAGGCGCTTTTGAAGGCATAAGATGCTATGAAACAAAAAAGAAAGGTTCCGCAATATTCAGGTTGGACGAACATATAGACAGACTTTACGACTCCTGCCATATTCTTCAACTGCCTATTCCATATGAAAAGAAGGAAATTAAAAAGGCTGTTATAGAAACCGTAAAGGTAAATAAATTCAAAGAATGTTATATCAGGCCGATAGCGTTTATCGGCGACGGCGGAGGATTAGGCATATTCCTGAAAAATTACGATACTAAGGTAGCGGTTTCGGCATGGTACTGGGGGGCATATCTTGGAGAGGAATCCCTAAAAAACGGCATTAAAGCTAAGGTTTCTTCATATGCAAGATTTCACGTCAATACTTTTATGGGTATGTCTAAATCGACAGGGCAGTATATAAATTCAATTCTTGCCAAAAAAGAAGCCGTAAGCGCGGGATGCGACGAAGCTATAATGCTAGATACTTCAGGATTTGTCTGCGAAGCAAGCGGAGAAAATATCTTTATTTATTCCGGCGGTTATATTAAAACTCCTCCGCTGTCTTCAGTTTTGCCCGGTATTACTCGAAACAGCGTTATAGAGGTTATGAGCAAAGAAATGGGTTTGACTATTAAGGAAGAAAGAGTGACGAGGGACGAACTTTATATCGCCGACGAGGTATTTTTAACTGGAACCGCCGCCGAAGTTACTCCGGTAAGAGAGATAGACGACAGGAGTATAGGAATAGGAAAAGCCGGTAAAATTGCATTAGAGCTCCAAAAAATATTTTTTGATATAGTCAAGGGCGGAAATAAAAAATATGAAAAATGGCTGACTTACGTTTAATTAAAGTCCCTATCTGCTTGCCCATCCATTATCTTTTATTTTAAATCTGTAAGGCAATTTTGCATGTTCGGCGGCGTAATCCACCCCTATTCTTGGCGTCGAAATTATTAAATCTTCGCCGATATTTATATTTCTGTCTTCAAGCCATATTTCTAAACTGCCGTCCTTTTCGCCTTTATTTTTTAAAATATTCTGTTCGCAAATCGGAATGCCGTTATGTTTTAAATTTATTCCAAGCGCTACGGTTAAAAGACCAGGGCCGGAAGTAATTCTTTTTGTGTTTTCTTTATTCTTTATTTTCAAATTTTTATTTCTTCGCTCCAGCATAATATCTATGCCTATTTCAGGTTCTATTGCCCTTATAAGAACCGCATCGGCAAAATTTTCTTTTCCGGTGACTACGTTAAAAAGGTAATACATTCCGTATATAAAGTAAACGTATGAGTAGCCGCCTTCTTTGTACAAATTTTTATTTCTTTCCGTTTTTTTGTTTCCGTAACCGTGCGACGCTTTGTCTATAGCTCCGAGATAGGCTTCAGTTTCGACTATTTTTCCTCCGGTTAAGCCTTTGCCGTCTATATCGGTCATTAAATATTTTCCGAGCAGTTCCCTTGCTATTTTAACGGTATCGCCGCGAACGTAAAAGGATTTGTCTAATTTTTTAAAAATCATCGTAGAGGCGGGCTGACTGTCTATTGTTTAATTATATCTTAAGACGGACATTCTAATTATAAAAAATATTTGTTTTTATTTATAAATATTTGAAAAAGCTCTATAAGCATAGGCATGGAATCGGCGATTAAATTAACGTGTCCTCCGGGTTTATGCCGCCAGTTTACGCTGGCTTCTTTAACTTTTATATTATTTAATAAAGCTATATATAGTATTTCCACATCGAAAGAAAAACCTTTAATTTCCGATTTTGCAAAAATCTTTTTTGCCGTCCGCATTCTGAAAGCTTTAAATCCGCATTGTGAATCGAAAAAATTAATTCCAAGCAATTTGGATTTAATAAAACTGAATGTTCTGCCGACTAAATTTCTGAAAGGCGGCTGTATTATGACTGCTCCTTCGGGAAGATACCGTGAACCGATTATCACGTCTGTTTCAGGTTCATTTTTAAAAATATCTATAAAATTTCCGATCTCATCCGTTCCCGTGGAAAGATCCGCGTCCATAAAAAAAACGTATTCGTTTTCGTCGTTTGCGGAAAGTATTCCTTCTTTAACGGCTGCGCCTTTGCCGCTTTTAGTGATAGTTATTACCCTTAAATCGGTCGATAAAGAATCTTTAAGCACGTTTAAAGTTCCGTCGCTGCTTCCGTCATCTACTACAATTATTTCGTACGAGTATTTTTTCGATTTCAGGTAAGACCTTAATGCGATTATGGTCTGCTTTATTCTATTTTCTTCGTTATAAGCAGGAATTATAATAGATAAAGTAATCCTTGAGCTTTTGAAATTATAATTTTTATAATCTATGTTTTCAGTCATATTTAAATATTCATGTCCCTTATAAATATCTTATAATGTTTTTAAATAATTTACAATTTGAATTTAAAAAATTTATAATTATAGTATAATATAAAATAATATAAACAAGATATGATTAAAAACCCAAAATTTATAATTCTTTTATATCATAAGATAGGAAGGTACCCCGAAAACGCCAAATTTCCGGGTTTATACGTTACCGAAGAAAATTTCGACAGGCAGATTAAATATTTGAAAAATGCTGGTTATTCTTTTTTAACGTTGTCTGAATTAAAAAAGACGTATGATTATTATTACGCAGGTGAAAATAAAAAAGACGGACGACTTAATGATTTAGGGGAACAGTTAAAAATAAATAATAATAAAAAATATGTCTCAATAACTTTTGACGACGGCTCTAAATCCGTTTATTCAGGTGGATTTAAAATAATTCGCGATAATGGGGTAAATGCTACGGTTTTTATGGTTTCCGGACTTACAGGAGGACTAAACGAGTGGGATATTAAAAACGGAGAAAATAAAGACGAAATGTTAAGCGTATCGGAGCTTAAGGAGCTGACGGAATACGGTATCGAAATAGGCGCACATACTGTAACGCATCCCCATCTTACCCAAATTTATCCGGAAAAAGCTTTCGATGAAATATCGGACTCTAAAAAAAAATTAGAGGAACTCTTAAATATTAAAATAAATTTTTTTGCATATCCATACGGCGATTATAACGAGGACGTTAAATCGCTTGTTATAAAAGCCGGTTTTGACGGAGCCTGTATAACTAAAACCGGTATAGTGAAAAAAAAGGCCGATTTTTTTGCATTAAAAAGAGTGGCTATAAGACATAATACCGATTTTTTTAAATTTAAAAAAAAGATTTTTAAGGTCAGACTTTTTTATTAATTTATCTTTATCTTTATTTTTATATGAACATAAAGATAAATTATTGTGTTCATTATAAAAATATAATGAAGTATGAAGGTTAATGAATATACTTATTATAAAATTAAGTTCAATAGGAGACTGCCTTCTTGCGACCCCTGCGGTAGAGTCTATCAGAAAAGGCTATCCAAACAGTTTTATAACTTGGCTTATCGAAGATAAATCTAAAGACATAGCCTTATTAAATCCAAACGTAGACGAGGTTCTTGTTGTAGATAAAAAAAAATTTAAATTTAGGGATTATTTGTCTTTAATAAAAAAAATCAGAAATTTTCGCTACGATATAGTTATCGATTTGCAGGGTGTTGATAGAACGTCTATTTTCTCTTTTTTAAGCGGCGCTCCGGTCAGATATTACGAAGAATATGCAAAGTTAGGTTTTTTATGTAATAGAAAAATTGTAAGACAGGGAAGACCCTTAGAGCATGCGGTAAATTTTTATCTTTTTTTGGCGGAAAACAGCGGCGGAGCAAAAATTGAGAAGCCTCAGCCCGTTCTTATTACCTCGCCGGAGGATAAAAAATTTGCCGAAGATTTCTTAAAAAATAGTTTTGAAAATATTGAAAACAAAATATTTATAGGCATAAATCCTACCGGAACTTGGAAAACTAAAAGATGGCCTACAAAATATTTTATAGAAATTTCAAGGCGGCTATTGGATTTTTTTGGCGATAATATACATATAATAATTTTTGGCGGCAAAGGGGAAGAATATCTATCCGATGAAATATTGCAGGCATTAAACGGCAAAAACGTAGTCAGCGCAATCGGAAAAACGACGCTCAAGCAGGCTAAAGAACTGTTATCTAAAATGGATTATTTTATAACGCCCGATTCTGGACTAATGCACGTAGCGGCTTCAATAGACAGCCTTAAAACAATAGCTTTATTTGGGCCGACGGATCCTAATCTTACAGGACCGGTAGGAAAAAATTTTACGGTATTAAGGGACAACCTTATATGTATTCCCTGCTTTAAAAAAGAATGCCCTCTTAATAAAATAGACGATAAAAATTTAACGGAATGCGTATTATGCATGAAAAGAATTACTCCAGACTCTGTATTAGATATAATTAAAAAGGATTATTTAATAAAAAATGAAAGATATTTTAATATTCGGGCATAATTATATCGGTGACGTATTAACTATTACGCCGGCAATAAGGGCTTTGAAGCTTAAATTCCCTGAAAGCAGGATAGTAGTGGTCGTTTCTAAAAATGCTTCCGCTGTTTTGAGAAGAAACGAAGATATCTATAAAATAATAGAAACGGATAAATTTAACGGTATAAAAGGTATTGCGGCATTTTTTAAACTGTTTTTAACGCTTAGAAATATTAATAAAACAAACGGAAGTAAATTTTATATTTGCATTAATTTTCTTACTTCTTTAAAGTTTACTATGCTTGGATTTCTGCTTTCCAAGAAACAGGTTGGACAGGAAAAGTTTTTAAATAATTTTTTTTTACGCTACCCCATAAAATTTGACGGAGAAATAAATAATATCGATAAGTCTTTAAAACTTGTCGAACCGTTTTATATTAACGCAAGCAATAAATATTTTAGCAAAAATTATGTTTACGATATAGAAGATGGCGATATAAAAAATGCTAAAAATATTCTTCAAAATTCTTTTAACGGATACGGAACGGAAATAACAGACGAAAATTTTAAATTAGCTTTATTTTCTCCAGGTTCGACAAGGAAGTCTAAGGAATCGCCGCCTTACTTATTTTCGGTTTTTGCGGACTTTTTAAACAAAGAAGGATATTTCGTAATAATTACCGGAAGCAAAAAAAATACAGATATTTCCAAAGAGATATGCGATCAGATCGAAAATAAACATATGAGCTTTAATTTAACGGGTTTAACCGATATATTTACTCTCGGCGGATTAATTTATCTTTCAAAATTAGCGGTAACGGTAGATAACGGAACCATGCATTTAGCTTCGGCGCTTAAAGTTCCGACTATAGCGTTATTCGGCTCTACAGACCCTGCGATTTGCGCCCCTATGTCCGATAAATTATTTATAATAGACAAAAAAATTGGATGCTATCACTGCTTTAAAAATTTATGCGATACCGAAAACTATAAAATTAAAAGATATCCAGATTGTATGAATAATATTTTGTACGAAGACCTTATAGAAGGATACGATTTTTTGCTTAATTATCACATTAAAGTTTAAATTTAATTTTAAAAAAATTAAAAATAATCTAAACCATATATAATATATTTACTATTTAGCTTAATAAAAATAAAAAATGAAAATTTCTGGTTTTACTTTTATAAGAAACGGCATATTAATGGGTTATCCGTTTAAAGAATCTATTATGTCGGCGCTTCCTTTAGTCGATGAATTTATCGTAGTCGTGTGCGAAAGTGCAGACCAAACTAAAAACGAACTCGAAAAACTGAAAGATTTAAATCCTAAAATTAAATTAATAGAATCCGACTGGAAAATTACAAAAAAAAGCGGAACTATTTTATCCGAAAAAACCAATTTAGCGATACAAAATATTACCGGAGATTATGGGCTTTATGTGCAGTGCGACGAAGGCATCCATGAAAAAGATTATGAAAAGATTTTACGCGTTCTTGAAGAAAATATTAACGATAAAAACGTTAAAGGCTTTGTTTTTGACTATATACACTTCTTCGGAGGCTATTTTTCTTATGCCAAACGGTCGGAAAAAAGATTTTTTTACGATAGAGAAGTAAGAATTATTAGGAACGATGGAACTGTTTTATCATGGGGCGACGCTATGGGTTTTAAAGATTTAAACGGCGTCAAAATAAACATTGAAAATAAAAATGCTTTGCCATTGAACGTCAATATGTTTCATTATGGCAGGGCTAAAAATCCGGCAGATATGTATAAAAAAGACAAAGAAATGGAAAGGCTTTATAACTTTCAAATAATTAACAGGCTGAAAAATTGGGTTTCAAATTACGATCCGCGCATCGATAAGTATATATATTCCGACTTTGGATGGCTTGAAAGAATCGACAGGAAAAATTTAGATTTTCATCCGGCGCCGTTCAGAGAACTTGCTTCAAAACAAGACTGGAAAGTAGACGATTTTAAAACGTTTTTGAAAGAAAAAAAAGGAACTTCGCAATTTTTTAAGATGCTTATTTACAGAATAGTAAAAGATTCGATAAACGAAACTTCTAATGCATATAAAAAAATAAGAGCTTTTTTAAAAAATAAATAACTTATAATAACTAATAACGCAAATAACATACATTATATATTACAGTGAAAATTTTAGAATTTATTACTCCGTCAAATATTGGAGGAGCAGAGAATTACGTAGCCAACTTATCAAAAAAATTTATAGAAAAGGGACACGAGGTTTTTATACTTTCTGCAGCTACCGGTAACAATAAAAATCCGGATTTATCGGTAGAGCAGTTTTTTTCCAAAAGCGGATTGCCTTTCAAAATATTAAAAGTGGATTTTAAATATAATCCGTTTACGATATTAAAAATTGCATATTTTATAAAAAAGAATAAATTCGATATAGTTCATACGCATTTGTCTAAAGCAAATCTTATCGGGGCATTAGCTTCAAAAATAGCGAAAAAAAAATCTATTTCTACAGCACACGGATTAAACAAAAAAGCGCAGTATAAATACGGAGATTACGTTATTTGCGTATCTAATGCGGTAAGAGAAAATTTAATATCCCAAGGGATGAATGAAACAAAATTAGGCGTTATTTACAACGGAATAGATATTTTAAAGTTTAATCCCAAAGCGGAAGGTCTTCCGGCAAGAAAAGAATATTTTTTTTCGGAGGATATGGGCAATAATAATCATAATAGTGCCGATAATGCGGCAAGACAGTTTAGCGTTGGTATAATTGCAAGGCTTTCCCGCGAAAAAGGTGTAGATTTATTTATCGAAGCAGCAAAATTCGTTCTCATTAAAATACCTGAGGCTAAGTTTTTTATTGCCGGTGCAGGCAGCCTTAAGGATGCGCTGATTAAAAGAGCTAAAGATTTAAATATTTATAACTCCATATATTTTGTAGGATTTGTAGGCGATAATTTAGTTTCTTTTTTAAATGAATTAGACGTCGTCGTTTTTCCGTCTATGAAAGAAGGACTTCCGCTTGCACTTTTAGAAGCAATGTCTATGAAAAAGATAGTAATCGTTTCTGATGCCGGAGGCATGCCTGAAGTGGTAGAAGACGGTAAAAACGGTTTTGTGGTTAAAAAAGGAGATATAAATGCTATTTATCAAAAATTAATTTTCGTGTATAATAATATGTCGGGTTTAAACGAACTTGCCGATTCTGCCGCAAAAACCATTAAAGAAAGGTTTAATATCGAAAATTGTGCGGATAAAACTATAGATTTATTTATGAAATATTTATAAAAATATAAACAGATTAGATGCCTATCCCGTTTTCAAAAAATTTGATAGATATAGTAAAAAAATTTAGTCAGGCCAGAATACTCGTCGTGGGAGATATTATGGTCGACCATTTTGTTTACGGAACCGTTAACAGAATATCTCCCGAAGCTCCGGTGCCGGTCGTTAACGTTAAGTCGGAAAAGCTTATGCCTGGCGGAGCCGCAAACGTTGTCAGCAACGTGGCTAAACTCGGCGCAAAAGTTTATATAGCCGGAGTAGTAGGAAACGATTATAACGGCGATATATTAAAAAAATTAATCGGCAATGTCGATAGTTCATATATTTTAACTTTAAAAAATTTTCAAACGATTATTAAAACCAGAGTAATTGCCCATAATCAGCAAATCGTGAGATTCGACAGGGAAGATAATGGAAAATTTAATGCTTCGGTTTACAGGAGGCTTCTTGAAGGAATCAAAAATATTGCCGATGAAATAGATGCGGTAATAATTTCAGATTACGGCAAAGGATTAATAGAAAAAAATTTTTTTTCAAGTTTAGTTAATTTTTTAAGAGAAAAGAATAAATTTATAGCTCTTGATCCGAAGGTTGAAAATTTCAAATTCTATAAAAATGTTTCAGTCTTAACTCCAAATTTAAATGAAACTTCAGGCGGTTCAGGCATTAAAATAAAAGACGAAAAAACGCTTGAAAAAGCAGGCAGGGCGGTTATGAAAAAAGTCAAACCGGATTACCTGCTTATAACAAGGGGAGAGTCCGGCATGTCGCTTTATTATAACGACGAGAGGAGTCCTTTACATCTAAAAGCGCGCGCAAAAGAAGTTTATGACGTTACCGGTGCAGGAGATACGGTTATTTCGACGCTGGCTGTTGCAAAAAGCGTCGGAGCTTGTATTACCGATGCATGCTATATCGCAAACGCCGCGGCAAGCATTGCGGTTTCCCAGCTTGGAACATACGCGGTAGGCGTTAACGAGTTAGAGGAACTGTTACTTTCGGATTTTCGGCGAAATAAAGAAAAAGCTTTATAATATATAATTATATAAAATAATAAACAAGTTCTATAAAAATAATCTAATTTTTATTTAAATGCAAAAACTTATAAATATAGGGTTTGGAAACGTAGTTTTGCAGAACAGAGTCGTAGCAGTAGTTTCTCCTAGTTCTTCGCCGATGAAAAGACTTAGAGAAACGGCAAAGGATGGAAATAATTTAGTAGATGCTACCGAGGGAAGAAAAACCAGGTCTGTTATTATTACAGATTCGGGACATATCATACTTTCTGCGCTTAATACTTCAACGATTATTGCAAGATTAGAAGGGAAAGAGCATCAAACGTAATTAATAACATAATTTTAAAAATCAAAAATATAAAAATGAATAATGATAAGGAAAATATTGATTTTAAGAATGAATCGCTTCACGGCGACGGGAAGCCTAAGGGTTTAATTTTTGCAGTGTCCGCTCCTTCCGGCACCGGAAAAACTACTTTATGCAGTATGCTTTTGAAAGAATTTAAAGATATAAAGCCGAGTGTTTCCTTTACCACCAGGGCGAAAAGAGAGGGCGAGATAGACGGCGTCAGCTATCATTTTATAAGCGATACCGAATTCGATAAGATGATAGGGTCGGATAAATTTATAGAATGGGCAAATGTTTTCGGCAAAAAATACGGCACCGCATACAAATCGGTTTATAATCCGGATTCTTTATACGATATTTTATTGGAAATTGACGTTCAGGGCGTTGAAAAGCTAAATAAGATATATAAAAACAAAAAAGATACCGCTTTAAAAAGCAATAGTTTAATAACTATATTTATTGCTCCGCCTTCCTATGAAAAATTAAAGGAAAGATTAAAAAAAAGAGGCGGGTTAAACGACGACGAATTAAATAAAAGGCTATCTACTGCTTACGAAGAGATTAAGCGCAGTGAATTTTACGATTATATTATTACAAACGACGATTTAAAAGAGGCATATACAAAATTAAAATCTATCGTTATCGCCGAGAGATGTAAAAATTTAAATAAATTTAAAGCTTAAATCCAAAAACAATGATATAATAAATATATTACAGTGCCAGAATTCAATTCTGGCACTGTCACAAAATGGAAAGGACGGAATTCAATTCTGGCACCGTCACAAAATGGTAAGGTCTAAACGGAAAACTACAAAATTTTAAACGGAGGAATTTAAATGGCAAGAGTAACTATCGAAGATTGTTTAAGAAACGTGGAAAATAGATTTACGCTTGTAATAATAGCGGCAAAAAGGGCAAGACAGATTATGGAAGGAGCCGAACCGAAAGTCGTTTCAAAAAATAAGCCTATCGTCGTAGCGTTAAGGGAGATAGCGCAGGGATATGTCGGCGTTAAACAGCGGAAGTAAAATAAACCATCTATTTTTTTATGAGTATTTCAAACGAAAACCTTGTAACGGTTAATCCCTCCAACGATTTCAGCGCCTTAAACAATATAATAGAGCTTTTTAGGAATAATATAAATACTCTTGACGACGTAAGCATAGAAGAAATTCATACCGAAAAGTTCAAACTGCTCAAAAAGGCTTATACATTTTCCAAAAAAATGCATCAGGGGCAAAAAAGAGTGTCCGGCGAGCCTTACCTTACCCATCCGATCGAAGTTGCCGCTATAGTTGCGGGTTTAAGGATGGATTGTGCTTCCGTAGTTTCCGCTCTTTTGCACGATACCGTAGAAGATACTTTAACGACGATAGAAGATATCAAATCCGAATTCGGCGAAGAAGTCGCTTTTATAGTCGACGGATTGACTAAGTTGGGCAAACTGAACTTTAAAACCTCTGAAGAACTTGAAGCCGAAAATATCAGAAAAATGATAGTCGCAATGGCTAAGGATATAAGGGTTATAGTTATAAAATTAGCCGACAGGCTTCATAATTTGCGAACCCTGGAAGTTCTTTCGAGAGAAAAACAGATTAAAATAGCGCAGGAAACCTTAGATATTTATGCACCTTTAGCTAACAGACTTGGAATATTTTTTATAAAAAGCGAACTGGAAGACCTTTCTCTTAAATATTTAAATCCACAGGCATACAAAGATTTATCTTTCAAAATAAATAAAAAAAAGACGGAAAGAGAGAAGTATATAGAAAAAGTTACGGATATTCTTAAGGAATATTTAGAAAAACATAATTTAAAAGCTGAAATATACGGAAGGCCAAAGCATTTTTACAGCATTTACAAAAAGATGATGGAACAGCACGTCAGCTTTGAGGATATTTATGATTTACTGGCGCTTAGAATCATAGTGGATAACGAAACCGAGTGCTATGAATCGCTGGGCATAGTTCACTCAATCTGGAAACCTATTTCCGGAAGGATTAAGGATTATATCGCCATGCCTAAGGCAAATCTATACCGCTCATTACATACGACGGTAATAGGTCCGGAAGGTATGAGGGTGGAAATTCAAATCAGGACTAAAGAGATGCATTTTATAGACGAGTTCGGCATAGCTGCACACTGGAAATATAAAGAAAACATAAAAGAAGTTGAAAAAGAAGACATAGAGCAGTTTAACTGGTTAAGACAGCTTGTGGAATATCAAAGAGATATGAAAGATCCGCATGAATTTTTGGACAGCGTAAAAATAGATCTTTTTCAGGAAGAAGTTTATGTTTTTACGCCGAAAGGAAAAGTTATAGCGTTGCCGAAAGATTCTACGCCCATAGATTTTGCTTACTACATACATACCGAAATAGGCGACAAAACTACCGGAGCTATAGTAAACGGCGTTATGGTGCCTCTTAAATATAAACTTTCAAACGGCGATATAGTAGAAATTTTAACGAAAGAAGGACATCATCCTTCAAACGACTGGTTAAAATATGCAAAGTCTTCAAAAGCCATATCTAAAATAAGAAATTACGTCAGGCAGGAGGATAGAGAATTAAGTATTGCCGCCGGCAAAGAAAATTTAGAAAAGGAATTTAAAAAATTAGAAAATAAATCCTTAGACTTTAAGGAATTATTATTTTTAACGATGCAGAAACTTTCGTTAAAAACTGAAGAAGAACTGTTTGCAGCCATAGGTTATGGCAAATATTCCCCTCAATATATATTTTCTTTAGCCATACCAAATTATAAAAAGACGGACAAATTATCTTTAATTACAAAAACGACCGGAAACGTAATTAATAAAATTATTCAAAAAATTAAGCCAAGTTCGACTAGCAACGATGCTGTAGTTTCTTCGCTGGGAGACGGCCTTCTTTATAAGCTTGCCGGATGCTGCCGTCCTATACCGGGGGATGATATAGTAGGATTTATTTCAAGGGGCAGGGGAGTTATAGTTCATAAAACAGACTGCAGAAATATAATAGGAATAGACGAAAGCAGGCTTATAAGCGTTAATTGGAAAGAAACTTCCAAAAATAAATCAAATTTATCCAAAGCAGAGTTGTTTGAAACAAAAATAAGGATTATAACCGACGATAAAAAAGGCGTTTTAGCCAATATAGCATCTTTGATATCTGCCAGAGAGGCTAATATATCAAAAGCGCAGGTCAGAACTCTTATAGACGGAAGAGCGGTTCATTTGTTTGATATCGAAGTGAGAGACAACAAACAGGCGGAATCTATTATTGACGGTATTAAATCTATTAAAGGAGTAATAAAGGTCAACAGGGTAACTTAAAAATTATAAAGCATTAAATAACGGTAGCGTTATTATTCTTTATTTTCTAAAAATAAATACATGTATAAATGAAAGCGAAAGACTGCTAAGCGGGAGAGATATTAACCCAGGCTAAAAAAAAATATATTCTCTCCCGTTTGCGCGTAATTATTTTACTTTTGGCAATTTTTACACGTGTTTATTCCAAGCAGCGTATATAATGCGCAAAATCCGGTAATTCCAGTAATTAAAGCTATTAAACCGACTATTATAAGTATAATTCCCAATACTTCTGCGCCCTTAAGCGCTAATGCGCCGACGACTATTAAAACTATTCCTATAATAACTCTTATTATCCTGTCGGTGCCGCTTTCATTCGTTTTCATTGATAAACCCCCCTCATTGATTTAAAAAAAATTAATTTAATTTAAAAATTAAATATAAATATATGAATAATCATATCTATTAATTAGTGTATCATATTTTTTAAAAAAAGCAATTAGTTATAAAGCGTTATTTATAAGGCGGTTAGTTTAGCGGCATGCCTATAATGAATTTTAAGATATACAATCAATGTAATAACCGCAATATTAATAAGGATTTTTTAGAGTTTATTATTGACTAAAGGCATTAAAAGTTATAGTATATCAGCTGATTAGTCCGTTTGTTAATTAAAATAATCGTTAAATAATAAAAAAATTAAATGACGAAAAAGATAAAAAATAAAATTGCTTTTTATGTAGATTATGAAAGTTTTAATTCCAAAGAAGCCCCGCCTATACTCTTTTTTATTTCTTTTTTGAGAAATAAAGGTTACAAAGTAGATTTTTTTGCGTCGGAAAAAATGCTTCTTGAAGCATTTAAAAATACCGCAAACAAAAATAATCCAATAACGCAACAATCAGCTATGCATTATGATGTGTGCCTGCTTTCTTTAATGAGTTCCGATAAATTAAGAAAAATACTCCAGACGGCTATTAAAGTTAAAGAATACAGTCCTTTTACCGTTAACATTCTCGGAGGAACCGGAGTTTACGGCTATTATAAAGATATTATAGAAGCAGAAGGCATAGATGTTACAATAGAAGGCGACGCCGAAAAAATTCTTCCCGCAGTGCTAGAAGGTATTGCCAATGTATTGAATCAAAATAACGTTTTGGTTTTAAATAACAACGGAGATTATAAGGCGGAAGACCTTAATTCGTTAATTTTCCAAAATTATCCGGAAAAATTAACATCCGGAATAACACAGCAGGAAGCATATTATTGCACTCCCGAACATATGGGCCTGTTGTTTAAACGAAAGGGACGCTATCTTTCTCCTATAGCAAAAATACCGGAAAATATTTTTTTCGAAAGAATACTTTCGGGATATACGATAAAGTGTCCTATTTCAAATACCGCAATAAAATTAAACAATGGGAAAATCAGATTTTTTGAAAAAATAGATGCTTCACATGAAGACTTTGATATATTTTATTCAAATTATAAAAATATAATGACTAAGGAAGAATTTACGAATATCATACCGCCTTTTCCTACGGAAACCGAAATCAATGCTGAATATACGGATTATCCTTGGGATATATACGACGATTTTAAGTTTGAATCCGTAGGTTTATATGCCCAAAGAGGCTGCAACTGGGGAAAATGCACCTACTGTTCTATAGTTAATTATAAATACAGAAAATTAAGCACGAAGTTCCTTTTAAAAATTATAAAAGAAGCGAGCAGTCATAATGTTTACGGTTTTAGTTTCGACGACGATCTTTTTGTTCAGAATAAAATATGGCTTAATGAATTTTTAGACGGTATTATCGCCGGAAAGTTCAATGAAAAATTCAGTTTTACGGCTATGTTTAAAGTAGAGCATATTACGGACGAAGACATTTTAAATAAGCTAAAACAGGCTAATTTTACCAAAATTCAAATAGGCGTAGAAAGTTTTTTGCCAGAAAAGATTTCATATTTTTCAAAAACAAAAAAAGACAAAGAACGGTCATATATCGATAAAGCTAAAAAAATTATAGATTATTGCGCATCTATAAAAATTATTCCTTCGTCCTTTATTATTTTGACGCTACCGGATAAAAATTTTAGTTTATTTGATATAGTTTCCGAAATGGGAGAAATTATAGACATTATAATAAATGTTTACGACAGGCATGAAGTCGTTCCCATTTTCTTGTTTAACGACTTTATAAACGCATATCCGAATGCTCCTTTATTAAATCGAAACGCTTATTCTAAATTTATAATTCCTCTTTGCGGCGAAATAAAAAGAGTTAAAAACGAAGAAGGCGTTAATGCAGATATGCTGAATTTAAAAACTATAGAAGTACCTTATCTTTATAAATTTGAAAATTTAAAAATTGCTCATTTTATTGATTTACTTATAAAAAATAAAAATATAAACGGCAATCTGAATAATGAAAAAGAAAAATATAGTAAATCTAGCAAACCTAGCAAAATAAAAACTGGTGACGAAACGGGCGAAAAAGAGATGTTTGCAAATATAGACAATATTCTTAATTCTCTGAGCGCCGCTTTCGATTTATACGGAACACCCGAATTTTTGTTATACGATATTATAGACGGTTTAATTGCGGCGTACGACGGAAACGACGATATAGTAAAAAAAATTATAACGGAATATTTTAACGTAAACGATATAAATAAATTTAAAAATTATGTAGCTTCCGGTAAAATAGACCGCAATAAGGCTATAGATATTTTCAGCTCTATAATAACCGGCTTTGACGAACTAAAAGCACGGCAAGAAGAAAAAAAGCTTAAAGGTAAATCTATAACAGGCGTTTTAAATGAAAGGATAAGCGCATTTATAAAGCAATATTATAATAATTTGCAATTATAATATTGCTTTAATCCGCCGCAATAAATTTTTATCTGCATAAAAACTGCATACGTTTGTAATGCGAAAGCCGAAATATGAAATATAAATTTTTAAATCAGTTTTATAGCATCCAGCCGTGATTTAAAGTAATATATTGTGCTATTGCCGCTTTATTTATCCTTATTTTTATTCGCAAGCATTTGCAGAGCTTTAAGATAGCTTGCTTTAAGCCTGTTGAACGATTTAGCCAGCAAACCTATTTCGTCGTTCCCTTTTACTTCAAAATTTTCGTTAGACTTTCCCATTGAAATATCCTCGGCTAATTTAGTCATTTCATGAATAGGTTTAATTATAGCTTTATTGATAAAAAACAGCGCTACGATGAATGCCAAGAATGGAAGAATAAATATTGCCAATACTATTATCAAAGAACTTCTAAAAGCTACTTTATCCATATATTTTGTAGGAACTAATACGCTTAACGAACCGACGATTTGCCCCGGTTTCCAATGCCAGCCGTGCGTACCGCCGTATTTTTTAACAATAGCTTGGGTAATAGGGGATTTGTTTTCGGGATTGCCGTGACAGATCATGCATCCATTTTTTGCGACTACAGGTTTCATAACGTAAAAATATGAACGTCCGTTAAAAATATGATAGCCGCTTAATGATTTAATATCGGGATTGTTTTTAAATTTTTGTATAATTTTTTGTTGAAACGGGTTTGCTTTATTGTTTAAATTTAACGGGTTTAAAGTAGGTTCGGAATATATGTAATGAGGAAGAAATTTTTTAATAAGTTTTGCAACGCCAAGCGCTACAAATGTAGCAGATTCGGCCTGCATAACAAATTTGGGGGTGGCTTTCATGACGGCAGGCCTTAATTCGTTAGAAGTATAATCTCTTGTCGATTTTTCGGCATACAGAACCATAGCCGCTTCATGCGTGAGTTCGTTTTTTTTGAATTTTTGAATATAATAAAAAGAAACGGCGGCAACTAAAAGGTTAGCGCCGAAACCGATAATTATCATAATTACCGCAAATTTCGTTTTTAAAGACGCATTTTTGAACATTTCTACCCCCTTATTTAAGCAATATTTACATTATATTTCAATTTCGCTAAAATATATATTATATTATAAATTTTATCATAAAAATATATTACTAAAGTTAATTTGATTTTATAATATATTAAATTTTATTTCAATAAAAAAAAGATATAATTAATCGGTTTATATTTTTATGCAATAACTTTAATATATTAATATAAAGATATTTATTAAATTCGATAAAAAAATATTATAATTATATAATCGTCTATTATTATATATAAAGCTACGCCGAATAAATTTTTGAAGTAAATTGATAAAATAATATTCAAAAATAAATCATAAACAATATTAACGGGAGGCCTATTAATGGAAGTAGCTAAATTGTTTTTTGAGTGCGAAAAATGCGGACAGCCGTTTGATTTAGCAATAAACAGGGGAGATTTTAAGAAGATAATAACGGAAAACATAGAATCGTCCAAGGAATATACGCATGAATTTAAAAGAAAGTTTTATTGTTGCGGTAAAAGTATAGAGATAAGAATAAGTATAAGGCGTAATAATTTTAACGAATACGAAACGCACGAGGTGTATCATAAGGGTTTGAGAAATTTTAGAGTCGGCGATAATTTTGACTCGATAATAAAAGAGGTAGGTTCCAACTAAATTTTCGCGGCAATATATATAAAAAATAATTTAAAAAAGGGACGGTCAATAAATGGAAAATGACATGATTAAAGAAAAAATAGAATTAGAAAAAGAAAAAAACGATTTAGAAAAACAAGTCGCAGCAATTATCGATAAAAAAGGAAATGGATTTTTCGATAAATACAAGAAAGAAATCGAACTTGATATCGAGCTTGCAATCAAAAAATTTGCTTACGAAAAAATAGAGAAAAAGGAAAAAGAAAACGATTTGGACAACATTAAAACCGATATTTTATCATTGAAAGTATTATTAGATTATACCGGCAGGGATGACTCATAAATACCGGTTTTATGTTTATGCTAACCGGCTGACGTCCAAGG
>JAJYHI010000055.1 GCA_021784835.1 bacterium | reverse complement strand
GACGACCCCAACAGAATAAAAGAAGCGGTAAAATATGTCATAGGACAATTATGCGAACAGTCGGGAAACTGTTTCGTTTATTATAAAGATATTAAAAAAGGGATAAATGAGATAATAATAGAAAACGACGGCATTAATTCGGATAAACCCGATAATTTTAACGGCGCCGATAATAATAATAGGGATGCGGATAAACGGGATATATCTCTTAGCGGCGAGATTCTCGAATCTTATATTAACGATTTGGTTAAAGAAAAAAAATTAATTATCGACTTATCGCCCGAAGACGATAATAATAAAAAAAATAATAGCCATGTTAATAGCGGCGATGATTACAATTTCCATTATGACCAAATAAACCAATATGACCAATATGACCAATATGACCAATATGATTATAATATTAATAAAGCAAAAATATATCTGCCGGTTTATTATTACAGCGAAATAGGCGCGGCTAAAGAACTTAAAAGAATATCAGGCTCCTCGTCTGAGGTAAAATTTAACAAAGAAACAACATATAAACTTTCCGAAAAAGATTCCGTCTCTTTGACAGACGAACAAAAAAACGCAGTGCAGAATGCATTAAATTATAAAATTTCCGTAATATCCGGCGGACCGGGTACCGGGAAATCTACGGTTATAAAAACGATAGCGGGTTTGTACGGAGATAAAAAAATTGCTTTAACTTCATTGTCCGGAAAAGCGGCGCAAAGGCTTTCGGATATCATAGAATCCGGTAATTTAAACAGGGAAAATATAACTATTTCCACAATACACAGACTTCTTAAAGCTCAATTCGACAGAAATACGAACGAGTCCGTATTTTTATACAACGAAACCAATAAACTTCCCCACGATTTAATAGTAATAGACGAAATGAGCATGGTCGATATAATGATTTTTTATAAACTTTTAAAAGCCGTGAAAGACGATGCCGTCCTTGTTTTGGTCGGAGACGTTAACCAGATACCTTCCGTCAGCCCGGGCGACGTATTAAGGGATATAATTAAAACCGAAAAATTTTTTCCCGCAACGTTTTTAAACAAAGTTTTCAGGCAGAATGAAGGCGGCTTGATAAACTTGAATGCGCACAATCTGTTGAATAACAAAAAATTTATAACCGGAAAACGAGAGGACGGGAAAAAAGAATTTATAATAAAGTACAGAAAAGAATACGATACCGCTCAATCCGGCAAAGACGAACTATTAAAAGACTTTGAAGAATTTATAAAAAAAATAGCATACAAAAGGCTGCCGGCAAAGAATAAAATAAAATCTTTCGATTTCGACGACATTCAGGTTTTAACCCCTATGAGAAAAGGAATATTAGGATACAACAATTTAAATAAGATAATTCAGGAAACGTTTAATCCTAGTCCGTTAGAGACATCGGAAGCGAAAGCAGTGTCGGTATTTCCGCCCGATTCAAATTCGTCCGCCGGAAACGAAAATATAAAAGAGCGCAATCCGAACGGCGGTATAAATGACGACCTTAACCAACTTAACCAACTTAACCAAAGCAATTCTTTCATATATAACGGAATTCAATTTAAATTATACGATAAGGTCATACAAAAAAAGAACAATTACGATCTTGAAGTGTTTAACGGGGACACCGGCTATATTATAAATATAGACCATGAAGAAAAAACCGTTTCGGTCGATTTTTCCAATTATTTTGCGGGAAAAACTGGAATTAAAAATGAAATTTTAGATGATATAAATTATGATAGCGATAAAAACAGAATAGTAAAATATGATTTTTTAGACGTTTACGAAAATATAATGCCGGCATATGCCCTGTCTATCCACAAAGCGCAAGGAAGCGAATTCAATAACGTCATAGTGCTGTTTCATCAGTCGCACTTTATGATGCTGAAAAAAAATCTATTATATACCGCAATTACCAGAGGGAAGAAAAACGTAGTTATCTTCGGAACGTATAAAGCTTTCGGCATAGCGATGAATTCCAAAGAAGAAATAAGGAATTCGGGTTTGAAAGAAAGAATAATGGAAGTATTCAACGCGTAGCTTTGGAAATATCGTTGTTAAATGGCGGAGAGAGAGGGATGAACTTTTCTTTGAAAAGTTTAAATACCTACAAACCCTCTTGCGCGCTTCGCGCTCCGAGGGTTCGAATCCTGTTAACTGTATAGAATTAATTAAACGTCTTTGGAAAAATCGTTGTTAAATGGCGGAGAGAGAGGGATTCGAACCCTCGGTACATCTTTTAGGACATACATTCGCTTAGCAGGCGAACGCCTTCGACCTACTCGGCCATCTCTCCTTTAAAATAAAACTAAACTTTAATCGGATGATTATTAATTTATTAATAATATAACATTATAAAAATTTTTATTCAAGCGGTAACTATACTATAGCCTTAATCCTGAATTAGAAAAAGGTGTCAGACACCTTTTTCTCACATTTTTCTAAGTATTATGACATATTCGGAATATTTTTTATTGTTCTTTTGAAAGACTAAAGTATTATTACAATAACCGTCTTTATCCTGCAATATAATTCTCAATCCGCGCACAACTTGACTATTTTAACAAAATCCGTAGAACCAGGCTCGCCTATTGGAACGCCTCCGGTAAT
>JAJYHI010000131.1 GCA_021784835.1 bacterium | reverse complement strand
TCTTTTGCCCTTACTATAATCTGGTTAACTTCGGACAGCGTAGCATACATAGTTTCAAGCGACTTAAAAGAACGAAACAAGCCGTCGTACATTTTTTGCTTTGAAACATCCTGCACTATAACCAGTCCGGCAGGTTTGCCGTCATAAAGTACGGTATATGCAAATACTATGGTAGGCTTGAACTCGCCTTCTTTCGTAACGTGTATATGGTTTATTTGCTCGGCGGCAAAAATTTCCCCGTTTATTCTTCTTTCGTTAAGTTTTTTAACTTCCGCTCTGTATTCATCGGCTATTATGTCATAAGGCGTTATGTTCTTGAGTTCGTCTTCGGAATAGCCTATGAATTCCCTGAACGCTTGGTTTGAATGGATTATTTTGCAGTCTTTCTGGTAGATAAAAACCCCGAGAGACTTTGAGCTTAACAATGCTTCGATAAATCCTGCGGCATTAAGGTTTTTAACGTTAAAATTTTCCGTTTTTTCCATAAATTACGTTAATTAAAATTAACAATAGAACACAATAAAATATGTAATAAAAATTATTTTTATTATTTTTTTATTATTTCTTATTATATCATTAAACTAATTTTAATCAACATAGTTATAACGTTCCATTTAGGAAGACGCTGACGTTTGATTTTTTATTATCAAAACGGTTCAATAAAGCGGAAGAAATTAGTAGGAAAAACTCGTGGTGGGCGCGGCAGGTCTCGAACCTGCGGCTTCTACCGTGTGAAGGTAACACTCTACCCCTGAGTTACGCGCCCTGTTTATTATACAATATTTTACTTTTTATTCTGTCTCATAACTTCTTCGTAAAGAGGAGACATTTTCCTTAATTTTTCAACTACGGCGGGAAGTTCTTTTACGAAATATTGCGCATCTTCTATGGTATTGTCCTCGCCGAGGGATATTAAAAGAGAGCCTTGAGCAAGAGCGGCGTCGACTCCGATTGCGCTTAATACGTGCGAAGATTTTAATATTTTAGACGTGCATGCAGAACCGCTAGCGACCATAATCCCATTATTGTTGAGCCACATAAGCATCGACTCGCCCTCTATGTATTTTACGACAAAATTGAGATTGTTTGGAAGTCTTTTTTCCGGATGACCGTTTAAATAAACTTCGTCAAGGCTGTTAAGCACGCCTTCTTTGATGGTTTTTTGAATCGGCAGAAGATAAGACGTCCTGTCCTTCAGCTCTTTTTTGGCAAGTTCGCATGCGACTCCCGCTCCGGCAATGGCCGGCACGTTTTCTGTACCCGCCCTGCGGCCGAATTCCTGAATTCCCCCGTCTATAAGAGGCATTATGCGTATTCCTTTTTTAAGATAAAAAAGACCGACGCCTTTGGGTCCGTAAAATCTGTGCGGTGCGGCAGAAAGCATATCTACGCCGAGTTCCTTAACGTCGGTTTCGGTAAAACCGCATGAAGTATTTGCGTCTGTATGCATATACGCAGCGGAGTTCTCATGGACTATTTTTGAAATTTCCTTGATATCCTGAATAGTTCCTATCTCGTTAGATGCCTGTCCGATACTTACTAATATCGTATCTTTTCTTAAAGCGTTTTTAACTTCCTGCGGATCGACCGAACCGTATTTGTCGACGGGAACTTCGGTGAACTCGAAACCCAGTTTTGCTAAAGATTTAACGGAATTTAAAACGCTGAAATGTTCTATTTTAGAAACGACTATATGTTTGCCTTTATCCATTTTCGCGAAAGCCGTTCCTTTTATTGCAAGGTTGTTCGATTCGGAACCGCTCCCCGTAAATATGACTTCATTGCTTGAAGCATTTAAAAGTTCGGCGGCCTGCAGTCTGGCTTTAGATAATGCTTCCCTCGGTTCGTCGCCTAAGGTGTGAATGCTTTGAGGATTGCCGTATTCGGACATAAAGTAAGGCTCCATTGCATCTTTTACTTCCTGCCTCATTTTCGTAGCAGCAAAATGGTCGAAATTTATTATTTTCACTTTTGCCTCCAAATTTAAAAATATGCAGCAAACTATATTATTATTATATTATGATATTTTTTTATTTATATTATCTTATCGTCTTTATTTTTTAACATAAACTACGTATTCGGGCAAATTAATTTCGTAGGACAGAAATTCATGCCCTGTTTTTTTGCAGTAACTCTTTAAATCTTCTATGATACCTTCGTCGGACGCCGTGACTTTTAATACCGAACCGTCCGGTATTTTTTTAAACTCCTCGGCAACTTCCATAATCGGCATTGGACACATCAAACCGAAAGTATCGAGTTCGTAATCGTAATCCATAATTATTATACCACCCGTATATATAATATTACCTGACGCTTAAAATTTACAAACGGTTCCTATTTTTATGTTTTACGCCTGTTCAAGCAGGTCGTGTTCGTCTTCGTCGTGTTCCGGCGTTTCAACCCTGCCTATAGGTCCTTTGCCCTCTTTTCTGGCTTTATAATCTTCTATAGCAAGATGAAGCGCATCGGCGGCGAGATTTGAACAGTGCATCTTTACCGGAGGAAGCCCGTCCAAAGCTTCTGCTACGGCTTCATTGGATATTTTTTCGGCTTCTTCGAGAGTCTTGCCTTTTACCAATTCCGTTACCATGGAACTGGTTGCTATAGCCGCTCCGCAACCGAAAGTTTTAAATTTGACGTCTTCAATCTTGTCGTCCTTGACTTTAATATATATTTTCATTATATCGCCGCAAGTAGGATTTCCGAGTTCGCCTACGCCGTCGGCGTTTTCTATTTCTCCTACGTTTCTTGGATTCTGAAAGTGATCCATTACTTTTTCCGAATATACGGGCATAATATACCTCCGATTTATTTATAATTTATTTATATTTTATATTAATAATTTTAAATGTTTTTATTTATATATTGATTAAAACATACTTGACTAAATTAGTCAAGTATTATTTACGGACTATTTAAAAAGCCCGAGCCTAAGTTTTATGACTTTAAAAAAAGCTTCAAAAATAATGCCGTTAGACATTTTTGATTTTCCGTAAGTTCTTTCGTAAAATATTATGGGATACTCTTTAAAACTGCATTTGCCCTCTTTTACCATTCTGTATTTCATTTCTATCTGAAAAGCATAACCTCTCGAACTTATTCCGTCCAAATTTATTTTTTTCAGGCAGTTTACGTCGTACATATTAAAACCGCCGGTCAAATCGGTGATTTTAACGCCGGTAATAAATTTTGCATAAATATTTGCAAAATATGAAATTAATAGTCTTTTCATACTCCAGTTAATTACCCGTACTCCGCCGAAATAACGCGAACCGACTATCATCCCGCATTTTTCGGATTGCGCAAGGCTGATAAATCCGGCAATTTCTTCAGGATTGTGCGAAAAATCGCAATCTATGGTAACGACGTAGTCGTAACCGTTGTCTAAAGCAAAATTAAACGCCGCTACATAAGCCGTTCCAAGTCCGAGTTTTTTCTCGCGTTCTATAATAAAAACTCTTTCTTCGTTATTTACGGCATTGCTTGGAATTAAGTTCGTATTTTTATCTACGCTTTCGTTTATATTTATGTTTGGATTGACTTCAGCATTTGCGCTTAGCCGCTTGCGCGAACTAATATATTCTTTAACGATTTTTGCGGTGCCGTCTGGGGAATTGTCGTCTATTATTAAAACGTTAACGTCTAAAGGTAAGGTATTGGAATTGGTTGCAGTTTTTATCGTTTCGTTGATACTTAAAACGGAATTTAACATCCGGCTTATATTTTCTTTTTCGTTATAAGTCGGTATAGCTACTAATACTTTCATATAGTTATCTAACAACGTCGTAATGTTCCGGCGGTTTAAAAAAATATCCGCCCATCCATTCTATGGCTGTTCTAAGATATCCGTTAATTTCAAATCTTCTCATCGACGTAACGGCGCTTATATCTCCCAGATATTTAAAACTGCCGAATTTGTTTTTTACCGCTAAATTTATAAATTTAAGGTCTTCGCCTGCCTGCATCCTTTCGTCGAATCCGCCTATTTTTTTATAGACGTCCCTGTGACAGAATATTAAAGCCATAGAGGTTTTGGTTATTATATGCGCTATATTATTGCAGAACATAAAAATACGCGCTTTAAACGTATTAATATCCGGCAGGAGCTTAGACGTTCCTATAAAATCTGCTTGATTTTTAAAGTCGTCGAGTCTCTTTATAAAACCGTCGTTTAAAAGAGTGTCTGCGTCTAAAAACAAGAAAACGTCGCCGGCGGAAGCAGCTGCGCCTATATTTCTCGCCTCCGATACCCCGCTGAAATTTCCCGATATTAGATTAACGCCGGCTTCTTTGTATTTTGCAACGACTCCCTCGGTATCGTCTTTGCCGTGCGTAACCACGACGGTCAATTCGCATAAAACTTTTCCGGAATTTTCGAAATTATCAGAATCGTTTAATTTTAAATCGTTTTTTTCGTCTTTTTTAAAAAAAACGGTCCCGCTCTGGCTTAAAAGCCTTTCTATGGAAATTCCTATGTATTTTTCTTCTTCGTGAGCAGGTATTATTATCGAAACCATTTAGTCTAAAAATTTAAATTAAATTAAAAATAAAAATAACCTAAAATATATATTTCAAATAAAACTAATTAATACCTATCGTCTTAAGAAATCTTCCGACGCTTTCGCCTGTTCTCCAAGGCGGCGTGAAACCTTTATATTTTAAAGCTTCTTTGGTATCAATGTCAATCTTTAATTTATTTTGCTTAACCGAATGAAAAAAGCCTGTCTTTTCCAAATGGCTTGCAAGATAAAGCTGTTCCGTCTGTCCGGGCGTAGGAATGAAAAAAGCTTTTTTTTCTATTTCCGCTACGTCCATAATAGTCGTGTAGCCCGATCTGGAAACAACCATTTTAGCCCTGTTCATAAGTTCGTCTCTTCTCTTTTTTTCGAGAAAAGAATACACTACGGCATTTTTGACGGTTTCTTTCGTAAACTTCCCCGGTTTTCCGAGCGAAACGGCTATATTGCCTTTGAGTAAGTCTATCTGCGAAAAAAGTTTTTCTTCTAGAATAGTTCTTGTAGGTTCAGGTCCTGAGATAGAAAAAAGATAGTCTATATCTTCGTCCGTCTGTATTTTTTCAAAGTCCGAAAGTATGCCTATATATTCAACTTTTTCTTTTTTAAAATATCTTAAATTATGGGATAAATCGCCTGAAAGAGAATTATCCTCATAATCCGGAACTATTATTTTTTCAAATTTATCCTGTAAAAAATGATTATAATATTCCGTAAACATCTCTGCGGGAAGAAGCCTTAAAGGTGCGATAAACCTGAGCTGATGAAACAGAAGATACGACGGCGCAAACTTGCAGTGGGAACCGAACCGAGAATCCGAAATTATAATATCTATTTTGTTTTCCTGCGCTATCTTGGCAACGTCTTTTTCTTCTTCTTTAATAAGTGCCAATATTTTAGGAGCAGTTTTAAGAAACCTGAATGCAAACCCTATTTTATCGGAATACGGCGAAGGATAAGGAACGGAAGGAATATATCTTGCGTTATTTCCTATTTCGGATTTAAGCAGTTCAAGGCTTCTTCCAGAAGTATAAATAATTACTTCATGACCGTCTTTTACGAGACGCCTTATAACGGGAAGCCCCCTCGTAGCATGACCGAGCCCCCAACTGCATAGAGAATATATTATTTTCAAACTGTCTCCTTTTCTTCTTCCTTTTTCTTAAAAAAATGAAAACCGTAATGAGGCACTAGAAAAAAAGATATAGCCAACATAAGTATATTAATAGCTCTCATTATCAAACTAAAAGCAAGTCCGACGTCTGAACCGAGTCCGAGCAAATCGAAAAGACCGACCTGCGAAAGTTCGTATGTTCCCGCCGAACCGGGCGCAAGAGGAAGAGCAAATACCAGCATGGATACTGAAAATACCAATAACGTTTTAGAAAATCCCATATTTACGCCAAGATAATGAACTAAAAGCCATATTTGAAATATAAGGACGGCAGTTTCTATAATGCTTAAAAAAAGACTTAAAAATAGATACTTTTTACCTTTAACGTAAAAAAGATGCAGTTCTTTTTCAAAATTATTTATATGTTTTAGTATTTTAAAAATTACTTTGTTTAATACCTTATATCTCGTCAAATATTTTAAAAATTTTGTAAAAAATCTGTTGTCTATTATCGGATTTATTAAAAAAATAAGGGTTACGACTCCTACGAATATCGCCGCAATTAACAGCAAATACCATATTTCCGGCGGCAGATAAAAGTACTTAAACCCTAATATAAGCCCAAGATAAATAAATAAAAGAAATATTGCAAATTCTATAACCTTTGCGGCAAGACCGGCGGAAAAACCCCTTTTAAAATCAAGCGACGTCTTTTTTTTAATCATCAGCGCCATTATGGCGTCTCCGCCTATAAAACCCGCAAAAATACCTGAAGGCGCTATATAATTCGCGCTGTATCCTATAAGCTTTATATTTAAAAGATCTATTAAACCTATTTTAGAATCGTATACGTTTAAAGCGTTATTAAATGAAAGAGCCGACAAAAAAAGCGCAAGATAAGAAAGAAAAAATAAAATAATAAAATCGACATAATTCAGGCGGTCAATCATCTGAATTATATTTTTAGGACCTACTAAAACTACTAAAACGACGACAAATATTAAACCGAAAAACGTCGAAATTATAAAGGTTTTATTCACTGTTTTTTTAAGGCGCGGACATATGCCGGCAACGCGCGTTCAAACAAACGCGAAGCGCCGATTTTGCCGCGCCTTAATCCCCCATTGTTTAATTATCTTAAGATGCTTAATCGAATATAATTAATCGACGAAAGAACAAAGCATTATGTATGCGAACTTATTATATCATATCAGTTTGGAATACCACATAGGAACCGAAGCAAATGCGCATCCAAAATTTTCTACGGTATGCTCCGAGCTTTTAGAAACTATCTCTTTAATTCCTATATTCCTGTGCTTCATTGCGTCTTCCGCCATCTTTCTAACGGTTTCCTCGGCATTTTTAGCTGAAGTTACGCCGGAAAATTCCATTATAACTCCGAATCCGTCTTCTACGGAAACGGCTATCGCCACAGCGGCGGCAATTGTTTCTCCTTTTTTATCGCTGGTAATAGCGCCGTATGCTATAGGAACCAACACTCCTCTCGGATATACTATTTTTTCTTTATAAACCGCTTTCGGCGGAAGAATGGAACTGAGTTTTATTAAATTGGTATTGCCGACTCCCGCTTTTAAAATGGCATTATCGAATGCCCCCAATTTTGAAGTTCCCTCCGACGTACCTGCCGCCAGAGTATATATATCGGGTGTTTCAAACACTGTTATTACCTCCGTTTTACTTGTTTGTTTAATAATGTATAATAATTTGCCTTATTTAATATTTATTGCTTAAATTTATTTGTCCGTTGATTTTTTATTTTTATTTCATTTTTTATTTTTAGCCATTCCGATAATTATTTCCCTCAAAAGTTTTGCCGCAATAGCCGAAGTCCTGTCCGAATTATCGGTAGGAGGACAAACTTCTACCACGTCCGCCCCTACTATATTTACATTTGATTCCGACAGCAGAAGGGATACGGAATCCAAAAGCTCTTTAGACGATATTCCGCCGGCTTCTATGTATCCGGTTCCAGGCGCAAACGCCGGGTCTAGAACGTCTATATCTATAGTAATATAAACGTCTTTATTAGACAAATTGCCCAAAACTTTTTTTAGAGGTTCGTAAACGTCGTTTTTATATATATGGCAATGTTTTTTAGCAAAATCGAATTCTTCTTTAGAGCCTGAACGAATTCCGAACTGATAAAGGTTGCCTTTTTTGATAATATCGTGAATAAGTTTTAGAACCGTGGCGTGCGAATATTTTTCGTTATTCCACTCTTCCCTTAAATCGGTATGGGCGTCAAACTGCAGAACCACTAAATCTTTATATTTTTCGGCATACTCTTTTACTACCGGATAAGTAATCAAATGGTCGCCTCCGATACTTACTATTTTTTTTCCGTCGGATAGAATTCCTTTTGCAGTTTCTCCTATAAATTTAATGCTTTTATCGGTATTGCCCCATGGCAGAACTATATCTCCCGCGTCATAAAACTTTTCGTCTATGAAATCGTCAAAAAAAGGGCTGTAATTTTCTAACGTATAAGACAACTCCCTTACTCTTTTAGGAGCAAACCTTGAACCGGGAATATTGCTTGCGGTATAATCCATAGGAACGCCGAGAAGAATTAAGTCTGACTTTTCATAAGAATCCGCCGAATTAAAAAATGAAGAAGTTTTCGATAAGTTGGTTTCTATCATATAATTTTTTTATTTTAATATCTCCTTTATAAAGTTAGGTAAAATGAAAGAGGCGGAATGTATTTCGCGGGAATAGTATTTTAAATCAGTCTCAAGACCCGCAAAATCAAAATTATCGTAACTTTCGTTTATAACTTTAGTATCATATTTTTTGGAGCCTGCCGTAAAACTCCATAAACCGCTGGGATAAACCGGTATAGAAGCCAGATAAAGCGATGATTTTTCATAAATTTCCCTTATAATTTTTCCTACGTCTTTAATTAAATTTTTATTAAAAAATGGAGATTCCGTCTGCGCCGCAAATATTCCGTCGGTTTTCAGAGAACCGGAAGCAGCTTCGTAAAAATCGCGCCTAAACAACCCTTCAGCCGGACCGACGGGGTCGGTAGAATCTATAAGTATAACATCGTACTTTTCGTCTTCCCTGCCGCCGGAATTAACTCTTTTTACAAATGCTATTCCGTCTTCCGCCAGTATTCTTACCCTTTTGTCGTCAAGTTTGCAGGCGATTTCAGGAAAAAATTTTTTGGAAACGTCGATTACTTTTTTATCTATTTCAACAAGGTCTATGTGTTTAACGAAAGGATTTTTGAGGCATTCCCTGACTACGCCGCCGTCGCCGCCGCCGATTATAAGAATTCTTTCAGGTTTTTTATGCGAAAATAAAGGGACAAGACCAAGCATTTCATGGTAAACAAACTCGTTTTTATCCGAAAACATAACCGCTTTATCTAAAACAAGCACCCTGCCGAATTCCAAAGTATCGTAAACCGCTATCTCCTGATAATCCGAAAATTCGTGAAACAATATAGATTCAACCCTAATTTTTATTCCGAAATTGCCGGTCTGATTCTCAAAAAACCAAGTTTCCATTAATTTTTCCCGTTTATTTTAATGTTGCAAGTTTTATTATTTTAATATTTTTTTAAAATTCTAAAATTAATCGGATTAATTTAATAAAAAGCTTTAAAACATAAATCATAAAGTATCATAAAGCATAAAACTGCAAAGTTGCAAAGCTTTTATATTTTATTAAGCTAAATTTAAATTAATCAAGCTAATATAATCCAGATAATATAATGCACTTAATATAATCCAACTTATAAAAATTAACCACGATTAACAATTAACGTAGATTAACCCGGAGGCCAGCCGAATCCTCTGCCTGCCAAAAAATGAACATGCAAATGGTTGACGGTCTGACCGCCGTCTTCTTTGGTATTAATAACCGTCCTGAAACCTTTATCCTCAACGTTGAATTTCTTGGCAAGCGAGGTTAATATTCCAAAAAGTTCTCTGCCGAATCGGCCTTCCATGTCGCCGTTATCGGCGGTAATGCCGCTTTTATCGGCTCCGTCTTTACATTCGACATCTAAAACGCTGTCGTAGTGCGACTTGGAGATTATCAAAAGATGTATAGGGGCTATCGGATTTATATCTTTTATTACTACAAAATCTTCGGTTTCTTCGATTATTTCTGCAGGTATCCGTTTATTCGCTATTTTGCAAAAAATGCAGTTCTCTTTAAATTTCATAATTTTTTATTATAAATAATTTATGAAATTTAAACAATAAAATTTTATGAAAAGAATTTATAATATTTTAAACCCAAATCCAGACCACGGCAAAATATAGTTAAAAATAGCAAATTTTAGTTAAGATAAGATATTGAAATGTTAAAATTGCTTTCAATGCAGTATTAATCAAGGTTTTTAATGGAGCGGGCAACGGGGCGGAGTTCGAACCAGCAACACCAAGCTTTAGATAAAGGGGAGATTTATTTATTTTATAATATTCTAAACCCACACCACGGCAAATACAGACGTGAGCATGAAAAGAAATAAATCAGATACTTTTTTGATACACGTTCAGATTAATCTATCATACTTGGTTTTAGTCCCTATAACATCGTTCTTTAAATCCACGTCGTCCCATTTTAAAGATTAAGAGTTTCGTCGAGCTTCGTTATTTATTATAAAGAAGTAGAATATCTGCAAACCATAAAGCCCTATGTTTAAGCCCTGATGTAAAGATGTTAAGGTATTAAACTTTCAGCAAAATGTCCGATAAATGTCCGATAAATGTCCGATAAATGTCCGATAACGAATTATTTTAGGTTTATCGGCTTATACATTCTTAGCTTCTTAGCGCCGGTCGCTTTCAGGACATTCTTGTCCACAAGTTCCCGCAAATCTCTGTAAAGGGTTTTTCTTGAAACATCCGGCATTATGCCTTCGAGGGAAGATAAATTTGCGCTTTTATTTTCTTTTATGTAAAAGGCTAATTTTATCTGCCTCTGATTTAATCCTAATTTTTTTAAATTATCTTCGGAATAAAAATCCGTTTTCTTATAAAAATATACTGAAAAGCCGCCGAATTCTTCTTTAAATTCCGGTTCGGGAAGTCCTGTTTTTTTACATTCCTCGATTATTTTAACCGTTCCTCTTCCCCACGTTTCTATTAAACCGGCTTTAAAAAATACGTCGGCGATTAATTCGTTTCGCGGTTTTGAGGCATGAGATTTTTTTAAATCGTCGATTTTCATTCCCGAAGGAAGTCCGCCTTCATTCCATAAAACCAGTTTATCCGGATACACCTTTATCTGCGTATGCGCCCCGACATAATCCCTATGCACGACGGCATTTGTCACCGCTTCCCTCAATGCTTCTTCGGGATATTCAAGGGTTTCGTTTCTGTATAGCCCCTTGTAACCTATCACAGAAACGAGATACTTAGATTTTAATAATTCTAAGGTCTTTTCTACCTGCTCAAAAAGATTGCCTAAGATATCATCTGAACTTATAACGTCAGTATCCGATAAAAATTTCCCGACTTTTATATATGCTCCGGTAAAATATTTTTTTGGATTTTTGCCGAACAGTAAAATCCCCGCCCGCTTTAATTTGCCGTCCTCTATTAAATTTAATTTTTCGAGAAGCACATGATTATCCTTTTCCTGCTTTATTAAGGATAACCTTTTAGCCGCACTTCTTTTAAACATTTCAACGGTTTCAGCGTTAATATCGTCGCCGGAACTGTTTGATTCTATATATTCTTCCCAATCTTTTCCTGATTTAGAAAGCATAAATTTAGTAAGTTCTTTTCCTTTTAATTCCTGATTAGTACTGCCGCTTCTTATATAAAATTTTCCATGATACGATACCGGCGCATATGAATAATCAGTTTTTATGGTTATAATCTCTTTATTCTGTTTTCTCGACAGCTTAATATCGGGAACTATTCCCAAAATATCGTTTATTTTATTGGGTAAATCTTCGAGGAGCTTTTTAGAATTTTTAATGCCTACGACATTACCGTCGTTATCTATGCCGACTATAAGCCGCCCGCCTTCGGTATTCGCAAAGGCGCATAGGGACTTTAGGTTTTCATCCCGCCAGCTTTCTTTGAATTCGACTGTTTGCGATTCGGCTTTATTTGGACACATTCTTGTTATCCTTGGTTAATTTAACAAGTATTAATATGTATTTTTATTCTTTAATTAAAATATAAACAAAAAAATATATCTACCACCTTTCGAATACCGCCCCGAATTCTATTATCTTTTCTTTTACTCTTTTTATTATCTCTATTCTTTTTTTATTTGTCACGGCTAAATCTAATTTTTGAATCGTCGTCACTATTAATTTAACGTCTTTATCCTTAAGCTGATTAACGAGTGTTTTAGTATTTTCGGTAGAATCCACGCTGCCGGGTGCAAATTTATTAAATTCTTCTACGGTTTGAGCGTCTAAGTCTTTTCTGTCCACGATGAATAAAACTTTTTTGATATCGGGCATATCTTTCAATACTTGAGAAGCCTTAAAAGACGTAAGAGTCTTTCCGCTTCCGGTGGTATGCCAAATATAACCGTTTTCAGAAGAATTTTCAGCTCTTTCTATGATTTTTTCGACCGCATAATACTGATACGGCCTTAAAATCATTGGCATCATTTTATTTTCGCTTAAAACTATGTATTTTGATATAATTTTAGACAAGTGGCAAGGTTCTAAAAAAATATCGGTAAATTCGGATAAATTTGAGATTTTATTATTGCGTTCATCCGTCCAGAAAAAAGTCTTTTCAAAATTCTGGTCAGGATTATTGGCAAAATATTTAGTATTCACGCCGTTAGATATTACAAAAATCTGGATATGCTCAAATAAGGTATTAGGATATGAATGAATCCTGTAGCGGTTTATCTGATTAAAGGCTTCTTTTAATTCCATACCTCTTTTCTTTAGTTCTATCTGAACAAGGGGAAGCCCGTTTATTAAAAGCGTAACGTCGTATCTGTTGCCGTATGCGCCCTTTATTCTAATCTGGCGGGCAACCTGATAGCAGTTCTGACACCATTTTGCCGTATTCAAAAATCTAATGTAAATTTTGGTTTCGTCGTCTCTTGTGAGCAAAAATCTGTCTCTTAAATTAGACGCCTTTTGAAATCTGTTTCCTTTATTTAAATGGTTTAATATTTTTTGAAATTCCTTGTCGCTTAAAACAGTATTACTTAATTCTTTGGCGTTAAACTTTT
>JAJYHI010000059.1 GCA_021784835.1 bacterium | reverse complement strand
AAAAATTAATATTTCTTCTATAATTTTATACACATTTTTATTTATTGTTAATTTTATATTTTTATAAATAGGATTGCAACAAAAATTTTAATAAAATTATTTTTCATTATCGTTTAATATTTTTTAGCCCTCTTTAACGATTATTTTTTTTATTACCGCCTCCGCGCACCTTATTCCGTCTATGGCGCTCGTAATTATCCCGCCGGAATATCCGGAACCCTCTCCGCATGGATACAGGCCTTTGAGCGAAATGGATTCGTAATCGGAATTTCTTTTAATTCTTACGGCGGAAGAGGTCCCCGTTTCGAGTCCCGTTAAAACCGATTTTGCGGCAAATCCCTTAAATTTGCTTTCAAACTCGGCCAACGACCCGGCAATGGACAAATTTAAAAAATCCGGCAGTAATTTAAAAAGATTAAAATATTTAACCGACGGTTTATATGAAGGCGCGGGCAAACCGGCGGCGCGGGTATCGCTTTTAAAGTTAGGTACGGCTCCGGCGGCTGCGGCATTATAAACGTCTTTTATATAATCAGGCGTATATTGATAAGGGGCGGCGAAATTCCCTCCCCCCGCCTCGTATGCTTTAAACTCTAAATCTTTTCTGAACCGCAGGGCTCCCGTTCCGGAATAATATCTGTCCGGGTCTATCCCGTCCAGCATTTCCGGCCTGACTGCGGCAACTATCGCGCTGTTGGAATTTTCCATATCCCTGCCGGAATAGCTCATGCCGTTAACGCAGAGGAGATTTTCATCGGAACTCGAATTTACGACGACGCCTCCGGGACACATGCAGAAAGAATATCCGCCGTATTCTTTAGAGGATATATTGTAATATACTCCTTTTAGTTTTACGCCCTCTTTTCCTGTATTTCCCTTAAAAAATAAACCGTCGGTAAAATCCCTTTTGTGTTCTATTCTGAAACCTACCGCAAAAGGCTTTCTTTCCATAACCGCCCCTTTCCTCTCCAACAATTCATAGGTGCCGTAACTGTTAGACCCCGAAGCTAAGATAACGAAGTCCGTTTTAAAAATCCTTTTATCGGTTTTAGCCGAACATACCGTCCCATTTTCGTCAACCTCTAAATCCTTCATTTCTTCTTCGAAATAAATTTCGGCTTCGTTTTTGATTAAATGGTTTCTTATTTCTTTCAATATATTAATCAGAATGTCGCTTCCGAGATGGGGTTTATGCTCCGTTAAAATATTTTTATCCGCTCCCATTTTTACTAAAAAATTTAAAACATAAGAAACGGCGGCGTCGTTTTTTCTGGTCGTAAGTTTTCCGTCGGAAAACGTTCCTGCGCCGCCTTCCCCGAATGCGACATTGCTTTTTTTGTCGAATTTGCCTTCGTTCATTAAGCGCGCCACGTCTTTTATCCTGTCTTCGACGCGTTTGCCTTTTTCTATTAATATAGGCTTTATGCCGTTTTCCAATAAATATAAAGCGGCAAAAATTCCGGCTGGACCCATTCCTACTATAAGCGCCTTATATTTGCCGGGCTTCGCTATGTTTTTATTTTTAACTCCTCCCGGGGCAGGAATTATTGCATCCTCTCCGTTGAACAAGTTGAACGAACTTTCTTCTTCGTTATCCGCTTTTTTCGCTTTTACGCCGATTTTATTCAATAAATTTATAAAATAGTCTTCCTTGACGCCGGCCGTATTCAATTTTATCAGGGCTTTAAAAACCCTTTTTTGCTCTTTTTGCCTTAAATCTACAGACTTTTTTAAAATTTTTACGTCAAAAGACATGCCCGATTTTAAAAACGGCCATGATTTATCGGAAGCATATTTTTTTAAATAACCGGTAAAATAACCGGTAAATAAATATTCGTCTTTTTCGGGCTTTTCCGCATCGTTTGCCGGAATTTTAAAATCGTAAACGATTATCATAAATATAGTTAATATAATCAGGACGGGTTTATTAGCGATACCGCGGATTCTTTTACTAATTCCTTTTCTGCCTGTTTAGCGGTATTTTTAAGGGGTATTAAAAGAACGGGACATATCGAATTTTTTGAAACGGAAAAAGAAACGGAACCGGAAATAAATTCTTTAAAGCCTATTTTCTGATGTGTTCCCAAAGCGATTATATCCGCTCCTTTTTTTTTTGAAAAATTAAGAATTTCAGCGGCGGGAATGCCCGTAGAAATAAAAATTTCGTAATTAAGATAATATAAGCCCGCCTCTTTCAATTCCTTTTCGGTTAATTCATATGCTTCGTCCGTTTTGGATTTTGCCGCGGATTTTTTATCCAATAACGTGAATATATCGGAATAAATAACATGCAGAATATAGAACTTTGCGGAAACGTCCCTGAAAAACGAAGCCGCCTTGGACAATATGAAGCCGGTTTCAAAATTAAGGTCTATTGCTATAAGAACTTTTTTTTCTATCTCCATACATATAATATTACCCGATTAAGCCTTTTTTTTCAAGACGGCTTTCGGACTAATCCCCCCGCATTCTTATATTTAATTGACTATATATATGCGCCTGTAATAAAATATTAATCATTAATTAAAAATAAATACGTTAAATTTTAAATTTAAGGAGAAATTATGTGCGATGAACATCATGTCGAGGAAGTACTGAGCGAAGAAACGAGAAATCTTGAAATGG
>JAJYHI010000067.1 GCA_021784835.1 bacterium | reverse complement strand
TTAAATATCATTTATTAAATATAAAAATATATATTGACAATATTAGTATTTTATGATATATTATATAGGAAGGTGAATTATAACAAAAAGTGTCTTAATTTACTCCAATAATATGGGGGTTAGACCATTTATACACCACATAAATAATTCTTTATAATAAGCATTTTCCTCTTGACATTTTATTCCTGTAGTGTATAATTTATACACTATGTCTTTTATAAGAAAAATAAAGAAAAAAGATGCCGTTTATCTTGCCGAAGTAGAAAATTACCGCGAAGGCAAAAAAGTAAAGCAGAAGGTAATAAGATATATCGGCAAAGAGGTAGAAGGAGAAGCAGTAAGAAGGATAGATTCAAAATCTATTGAAATACACAGTCCGTAAAAAGATATCTGGATTATAAAATACTTCATACTATTTCTAATAAACTCGGATTGCCGGAAGCATTAGGTAAATATTCAAAGTATATTTTACTTTTAGTCTATACCCAGATTATTTCCCGCAAATCTATTTACAGGCTTCCGGAATATGTAGAGCAGACTGCCTTAAAAGAATTATTAGATATAGATAAAATAATAGACAAAGATTTATATATTGCGTTAGACGAAATTGAAGATTTGGATTTTAATATAATCGAGGCAAAAATATTCGAAAGGCTGTCTAAAGAACGCAATAAAGATGCTTTAATACTTGATATAACAGACACGTATTTTGCGGGAAGCGAAGCATTCTGGAAAGAAAGAAAAGGCAAAGACGGCAAATACGATAAACTGCTTCAGATAGCCTTAGCGGTTACGAAAGAAGAAGGGTTTCCTATTATGCACAAAACATACGAAGGCAATATTAACAATATGAAAATATTTCAAGATCTTTTATCCGAAACACGTTTGAAAAGGTTTAATTTCATAGTAGTGGACAGAGGGATGATAAGCTATGAAACAATCGCCGATCTAAAAAATATAAATCAAAAAATAATAACTGGCTTAAGGCTTAACGCAAAGATAAAAAGAGATTACCTAAATATAGACAGGGAAAAAATATATCATACCGACCGCCTTGTAAAACTTAAAAACACCAGAGTATATGCAGCGGATTTTAACTTTATGGAAGGTAAACTTATTGCGGTTTATAATCCGGAGATAGAAATTCTTAAAAGAAACCATGCCATAGAATCACAAAGATTTGATTCCAACGAAGCAAGATATATGGGTTACTCTCTTATTTACCATACTACCGAACTTTCGAACGAGGAGGTTATAAAAACATATTACGAAAAAGATATCGTCGAAAAAGCATTCAGGGAATTAAAAAGTTCAATAAACCTTAATCCCATAAGAAAGTATAGAGTGAGCCATATTAAAGCTCACGTCAAAATCTGCTACATAGCATATGCTCTCCTTTCGTATATAAAACACAAATTATCTCCTATAGGAATGTCCGCAACCGAAGGACTTGAAAAACTATCTCCCGTTTATAAAGTAGAACTTAAATCCGCCAAAGAAAATTTTAGCTGGTCTAAAACCGTTGCGCTTACTAAAGAACAAGGGATTATTCTAAAACTTTTGGAATGTAGTGTATAAAAAAGGGGTGAAAGATAGGAAATATAAATAGGACGGTATTTTAACTTGAAGGTGAAGGTGAAGGAAAATGAAAACTAAAAACGGCTTTTTAATTCTTATTTTAAGTATTTTTATTTTTTCGGGAAGTATCGTATTGTCGGGATGCGGCAGCGGAGCCGGCAGTTCGTCAGGCGGAACGGCGTCAGGTTCTTCGTCTTCGCCGGCCAGCACGATAACGGGACAAGCAAAGGGCGGTCTTACGCCTATCATCGGCGCTACCGTCCAGCTTTACGGCTGCACCGCCCAGACGGTGTCGAGTTGCACCCCTATTAGCACGCCTGTTTCGACCAGCAGCAGCGGCGGTTTTACTATCGTCTATAACCCGTCGTCGGCCGATACCACTTATTATTTGCAGGCTACGGAGGGCGACATAGAGCTTCAGGCTATCGTTCCGCCCAATATCCCTTCAGGAGGCATCACAATAAACGAGTATTCCACGTTCGTTACGCAGGAAGCATTCGACTACGGGCAAGAAAATAATCTCGGCGCAACGGCGTCTTATATCGAAGGGCTGATGGCCGATCCAACCTCGGCGACGCCCGCCGTTCTCGCGGGTGCCGGTGGTTCTTTATCGGCTATCGAACCGTATCTCGTGACAATGGCCGACGACCTTGCGGCCTGCATCGATGCATCCTCGTCGCCTTATTCGTCGTTAGCAAGCACGGCAGCCTGCACTTCTTTGGAATCCGACGTTACCACCGCCACGGCTACAACGGCGCCGACTACCGTTCCGGGAATATTAGGGAACATAGCGGCCACATTAACAACCTATTACAGCAATATGACTAATGGGACCGACAGCGGGGCACTAACTACCATGCAGAATAATTTGCATAGTTCACTGCCGTCAAGTCCAGATTTTACGTCGTTTACGTTTCCATCGACGTTTGCGCCGGCTACGGTAGAACAGCCGCCGATAGGAAGTTCGATTCCCAACGTCCTCATGCTTCCTCCTCCTACGGGCCCCCTGGGTCTTACCGACATGTATAACGCCGGATGTCTGCAGTGCCATACGCTTACTGCGGGGGGAGTTACATACGGACCGGGAGCTCCATTCAACGCGGGTCCTTACACCGGCTCTTCTTTTTCTTCCTATGCCTACAACCCTTACTATGCCGCCCCGGACCTTTCGTACGTGGCAAATTACCTTAACTTTTTGGGAATCGGGATTGCGGTGGATGTTATGGCTTCTTTTCCCACCGCCGGTATAGGAAATTTGCTCAATCCCCTTAGCGACGCTTACACTACCGGCAGTCCATACTATTATAACGATGTGGCCCCCTTGTCCGCAAGCGACATCTCGACTATAGACGGATATTTGGAAACATTAAGCGTAGGTTCGGGAAACTACGTTTTAAACGGGCAGAAGGTAACATCCTGCCCTTCGGGATATTCCCAATATACGAGTTATTCATCTAACGACTCGAATAATACCGGAACCGCGAATGGCAATGTATGCGTGGATACAACCAACGCCGTTACGATAATGCAGACCGGCGGATGTCTCGGCTGCCATACTATAAACGGCGAGTCCGCCACGGGGTTTCAGATATGGCCCGCCGGCGCCGTAGGGCCCGACCTTTCGGACATAGGCACCATTTTTCCTAACGATGATAATGGTTATATTGATTATGCTTTCGGCGGCGGCGATTATGCTTACGGCGGCGGCTATTCGTATTCGGGTAATTTGGATATGATAAACGACGGTTCCAGCGGAGTTTTGGCATTTGTTCCCAACAGCTCTATCGAGAGTACCCTTGATAACGACCTCGGCGGCAGCAACTCTAGTGACAAGGCTTATTTTACGAAACCGCTTTTGCTTTTAAGCGCTCCCGTCGAAGACGTTTCTCCCACCAGCGGTACAAATGGTTACGAATCCGTGCCGATGTTACAGGAACTTTGTTTTCTCTGCCATTACGTTAACGGCTATAACGGCATTACCACGAGCGGGAATATAATAGTCGATAACAGCAGGAATAACAGCAGCGGCTACGGCACCGTCGGCGCAATAACTGTTAAAACCAAAGACGTTTCCACACGTTCATGCGGCGCTATGGGTTATTTCAGCGGCGGCATATGCAATGATTCGTGTTCTACCGGTCAGACATGCGGAAGCGGAAACAACATAGGAAACGTTATTAGCAATACCCTTGGAGATCAGCTTTCCGAAGGCAGCGGCACCGCGCAACCCTCCAGCTTGACGGCAACCTCCGGACCCGGGGCTGGGGAGGTTACGTTAAGTTGGACGCCGGCGTCCGATTCGAGTAACGATATACCGACCAGTTTTATAGTTCTGGATAGCACCTCTTCTTCCGGGCCGTTTAGCATAGTTGCGGCGGGCGTAACGGGAGGAGCGGACTATAGCGCGGGCAATATCAGTTACACCGTTTCCGGTCTTACGAGCGGGACTACTTATTACTTCGAGGTGGAAGGGTTTAACGGCAGCAGCGGCATGGTTAGTGCTGCTGCGAAGGCATCGGCTGCTGCGCAGTAAGAGACCGATCGTAAACAGCCCTCCGATTTATTTTTCGGACAGAAACTCACGCCGTTTCTGTCCGCATATTTCATGCGTCCGACGATGCCCATCGAGTATTCAGCGGGCAGACCGACCGGCGGGCGCAGAACCCGCGTTCGGCTTATAGCTTGATTATATCTTTTAAGGAGAACAAAATATGACTTTGCACGAACAAATAAAATCCGACTTTTTAACTGCCAGAAAAAATAACGACAGCACGAAAAAGAATATTTTAACGATGATTCTAAGCGATGCGTTAAAACTGACAAAAGAGAAGAATCACGGCGATACCGTAAGCGGCGACGATATCGTTAAAATAATAAAATCGTGGGTCAAAAAAACCGAACAGTCTATCGAAATATTAGCGGCTAACGGCAAAGATACATCGGAGCTTTTAAAAGAAAAAGAAATAATTTTATCGTATATTCCGAAAACATGGTCGCACGAAGAAACAAAATCGCATATAGAAAAGATTTCTAAAGAAAAAAACAGCAAGGAAATAGGCGTTATAATGAGAGAGCTCAAAACTAACTATAACGGTTTATACGACAATAAAACCGCATCCGAAATTATCAAGGGCTTATAATAATAGGTTATGTATAAGAATGTAAAATATTTTGATTTATTGCCTCTTTGGCGCTCATAACGGTATTAGCAAATATAAAAAGTTTAAAAATAGAGGAATTTGAGGAGAATTAAAATGACCGAAAATTTAAAAAATTTTAAAAGAAAAAAACATTTTAGATTGCCGATAATATTATTCGTTATTATTTGCGCTGGGTATTTTGTTTTTTCAGGGGTTTCTAAAGTTTACGCTTCCGGTATGCTTGGGCTTGAAGTTAAAGGCGGCGCATATTTTCAAAACCTTACCGGACATGTAGCAGTCGGAGAAAACGTAGGAGGAAACATGCCTACAAACATAACCCCTTCCGATTTAGGGCTTCAAACAACCAGAACCGAACCTATGCTGAAAGTAGTTTTTTATATTTTATACGACAACAGAATTTCTTTTACTTATGTTCCTTACGAGTACAGCGGCTCCAAGGTGCTGTCGCAAAATATCTATTTCAACGGTCAGGAATATAATGTAAACAACGAGGTTAATTCTAAACTAGACCTTTACGGCTATAAAATGTTTTACGACCATAATTTCGAGTTCGACAGATATGCTTCCGCGGGTCTTGGCGTCGGCGTGGACGTCATCACGGCTAAAACGGAACTAGATTCGGCTTCATTGGGGTTATCGGAGTCGAAAAACGTAAGCCTGCCCATACCTTTAATAGGCGGAAGAATAAAAATATCGCCCTTAAACGATTTTTCTTTTATAGGAAAATTTCAGGGCTTTACGGTCGGTTCGGACGGTTATTATTACCATGTAAACGCCGGAGTGGATTATAAAGCCGTCGGCCCGCTGTCTGTTTTTGCGGATTACGTTTACGATAAAGTTCACGTAGATACTAACGGCGTAAACGGCACTTTAGAGTTCGACGGTCCGGAAGCGGGATTAAGGCTGAGGTTTTAAAAATTAAAAATAGATAAAATATTTTCTAATTTAAAATTTATTTAATAAATAATTTAAAATATTAAAATTATTATAATTAAACGCTGTAAACAGGAGGAATGGTTTTATGAGGAAAAATATCATGGTTATCTTTTTGGTTTTATTTATTTCCGTTTTTATCCCGATTTTATCGGGTTGCAAGGGCGGAAGTTCATCGTCAACGCCGGTTTCGCCATCACGCTCGTCTTCGGCCGCCAAGACGCCTTCTGCGGCGGCGGATAGGTTATCGCCCGGCCTATGAAAAATGACTGTTAAAAGCACTACGCAAATGCCTTCAATCGCAGGGCGGCCGCCTATGAACCGCTCATCGTTGAACACCGTTACCGAATGTATAAAACAGGATTCAAAAAAAACCAAACCGTATATAATGAAACCGTCAAATTTTAACTGCACAAATATAAAAGAACATATGGATACAGACGGCTCCGTTCACTGGTCTATGCAGTGCAAGAACCCTACGGGGATGTTTTCCGGCAAAGGCGTAACAAAAATATCCGCGGATAGTTTTACGAGTCATGCAACCACGACAGAAACTACTAAATCTGGGTTTTCGATAAAATCCATAATAGACGATACCGGCAAGCTTATAAGCGCTAAATGTCCGGCAAAATCTTGATATATAAAAAATAAAAATATATAAAGATATATAAAGGTGATTTTTATTATAAGTTTTATTGAATTAAATTAAATAGACAAAGGCTCTTAATACCGGTTACTGCATTTTCTTTTTACCGTCTTTAGGTTCTGCAGGCGGCCGGATTTTATGACGAGCGCGCTGTCCCGCCAAAATTATCGGCGCCAAAGCGCGTTACGCAATCTCAACAGACCCGAAAATCGTGAAGGCGGTATCAACGTTAATGCTCGGCATAATTCAAGATAGTCCGGCATCAGAAAGGCTACAAATTATTTATTTAACTTGGATATAAAGGACTATTGCGATTTAAAAGGTTCGCAAGAGGGGCATCCGTGATAAACGGCGGCGCTATCGATTTTTTCGTAAATATTTTTTTCGGATGAAAAATTATAAACTTCTCCTGTTTCTATAATATAATGCCATCCGTATATTTTAATTTCGCCCTTTTCTAATTTGCATCGTATATACGGGTAGGAATATAGATGCTTAATCTGCTCTTTTACATTTTCCCGTTCAGTTAATAATTCTCTTTCCTTGCTTGTAAAACCTTTTTCCCCGCCTGCTGCCAAAGTTGAATAAGATACGATTTTTTTTTGCTCCTTCAGCCAATTCCAGCCATTTTTTCGTATGGGGAATATCTTTTAAATCGTCGTCCGACATATATAAAGCCCGGCATCCGCCGCAGTTTGAATGCCCGCATACGACGATATTTTTTACGCAGAGAATATTTACCGCGTATTCTATTGCGGAAGTCGTAGATAAAAACTCATTGACGTTTCTGTAAGGCGGCACTAAATTAGCAATATTCCGCACGACGAAAAGCTCGCCGGGCAATGTTTTCGTTATAAGGCTAGGAACGACCCTAGAATCGGAACATCCGATAAAAAGCGAGTGCGGATTCTGGTCCTCCGCTATTTTTTTAAAAAGTTTGCTATATTTTGCATATTCGTTGTTATTGAAATCGATAACTCCTTCAAATAAATTATGTTTATTCAAATTTAGCCGCCTTCCCGCCTTTGTTATTTTTAAATTTTTTATAATATTATACCATTATAATCCAAAATTGCCGATATAAATCTATACCCCGGAAATTGCCGATAGAAAATTCTTTTCTTGATTTTCGCCTATGCGGGGACGGCTAACGCGGAATTTAAATTTTCACCCGGCGGGTGCCATCCCTGCTTAATCAGGAAACTAGGCACGGCGAAGAACATTCGGCGCTTATAATATATTGAAGCGGTTTTATAGATTTCTACCGGCAATTTCTGGTATACCCTAATCTCCTGCATTAGAATTTTTATTTCCCGGATGAGCCGTTTTAATATATGCGGCTTTAAACCGTACCTGATTAAGCGGAAATGACAATACGGGAATTTAACTTTTCACCCGGCGGGCTTCCATTGGCGTCCGTACCAAAGACATGCTTCGATAGACGCGGACGCCGATACCCGCGAAAGCGGATATAAACATATATTTTTCCGTATGTATTGAAAAAGCATGCCGTTTTCATCGGAAAAATATGCCGTTTATGCGGTATTTACGCATAAAAGAAACATCTGAATATTTTCTAACGAAGGATTAGGGAGGTATAGATTTCTATAAAACCGTTTAGACATATTATAAACGCCGGCGATGATACTTCCAATCTTTTGGTTGCGCAATCGCAATATGCGCATATTGATTAAGTACACAAAATTAATATATGTGGTATATTATATTTATATATAATAAAAATAGATAAAATAATAAAAAACTTTGAAAAATGAAAATACTGCTTATTCAGCCCAACAATAGAAGCGTAATTGGGCTTAATAACATATCGCTAATAGAACCTACCGGTCTTGAAGCAATTTCCGGAAGTCTTTTAAGAGACGGTCATACGGTAAGAATCGCCGATTTAAGAGCCGTAAATTATGACCCCGACAAATATTTAGACGATGTAATAAAAGAATTTAAACCCGGCGTTGTCGGTTTTTCGTGTTCTTTTACTACCGATGTTTATAAAACTATCGAACTTGCGAAAAGGATTAGAAACGAGTACGGCATACGTTATATTTTTGTGGGCGGGCATCATGTTTCTGTTTACCCTTTAGATTTTAACGTCAAAGAGATAAATGCAATAGTTATCGGCGAGGGCGAATATACAGTCGGAGAACTTATCAACGCTTTTTCTTCCAATACCCCGCTATCTTTCGTAAAGGGCATTATATATAATGAAAACGGGCATCAGATAAAAAATCCGCCCCGCGTTTTACTCAAGAATATAAACGAACTTCCTTTCTTTGCAAGGCATCTTACCGAAGAATATAGAAAAAAATATTATATCGCCACTAAGACTTCCCTTTCATGCCTTGAAACAGCAAGAGGCTGCCCGTTTAAGTGCGATTTTTGCAGCGTATGGAATTTCTACGGAGGAACTTACAGGTCTAAATCTCCCGAAAGGGTTATCTCAGAGTTAAAAGAAATTAAAGAAGATTATGTGCTTGTTACCGACGATAATTTTTTTAGCGACGTTAAAAGGGCAAAAAAAATCGGAGAGCTTTTAAAAAAAGAGAAAATTTATAAACATTACACCATTCAGGCGCGAAGCGATACGATAGTATCGCATCCAGAACTAATTTCCCAATGGAAAGAACTCGGACTGTCGAATATTTTCATAGGATTTGAAAGCGTAGACGACGATAAGCTTAACAGCATCAACAAAAGCAATTCATCCCTAAATAACGAAAAAGCTTATTATATAGCGAAAAAAAATGACGTTTCCGTAACGGCCTCTTTTATGGTATCGCCGGATTTCACAAAATTAGATTTTAAGAAATTAATAGATTTCGTGAAAAGGCTTAAAATCGGGATTCCCCTATTTTCGATTTTAACTCCTCTTCCGGGAACCAAACTTTATAATGAACTCAAAGATAAATTAATCGTTAAAAATTATTCCTATTATGATTTATTGCATCCGGTTTTAGAAACTTTTTTATCAAAGGATGATTTTTTTTATGAATTTTCAAATCTTTACAAAACCTCATATAAAAGCCTTAATTTAAATGCGGCTGATATTTTATTAATAATAAAATATATATTATTAGGGAAAATGTCGTTAAATCATATGTTTAAGCTTAAAAAATCCATAAAGCGTCTTTCGATTCCAGAAACATATATAAATTCTTTTATTCCGAAGACAAAAATTTTTCCTAAATTTCAATGATTTCAATGATTTCTTCTTGAGTAGTAGTCTTCTTCATTTAATTCATACTTTTTCCCGTCTAATGTGTAAAAAAACTTTCCGCGGCCAAACTCTTCCTCCCAAATAGGGTCGGCAATTTCCCCATATTTTTGAGCATATGCATCCATTCCATCCTTAAGCTCGGTTATTATGAATTCACCCCCTTCCTGAGTAGCCTTTGCCTCACCCTTGGCGACAACCTTTCTGAGCATATTCGGGTGGTCTATAATCATGCAGGGACGAAGCCTGTTCTTAATGCCGGCCTGCTCTTTTCTTATTAATTTGAAATAGGTCGAATTAAGTATGTCTTCCACAGATTTATCGAATATATTATCTGCTGAAAATTGGGCAAATACGCATGGTTCTACGTCACCGTTAGAATTTATGTGAAGATAAACCCTGCCGCCCGAAAGACATCCATGCGAAAGAACGCCGTCATTCCAGAAATCGGCAACTACTATTGGTTTGGTTTCCCTAATTTCTGCCACCCGTTTTCTTCTGCGATTCCGTTGTTCCGGCGTCGGCATAAGATTGACATCGGGCTCGCGTCCTATCGGTATATAATTGAAATACCAACCTAAGAAACATCCTTGATTAATGTAAAAATCAATAAATTCGTCGCTTATTATGACATCATTATTGGACCTCGTAGCCGTCGCCGAAAACCCGAAAAGTATTCCGTTGCCCTTAAGGTTTTTCATCGCCGAAGTCACTTTGTTAAATTGCCCCTTTCCTCTTCTTGCATCGGTTTCTTCCTCAAAGCCTTCTACGCTTATGCATGGAAAGACGTTTCCGAGTTCGGAAAGTTTCTCCGCCATTTTTCCGTCTATTAACGAACCGTTTGTGTAAACTTGGAAATAACAGTCGCCGTTTCTTTTGAATATGTCAAGGATATCCTTTCTAACAAACGGTTCTCCGCCGGATATGGTATAAAAATATATTCCAAATTTCTTGCCCTCGTCTATAATATTATTAATTTTTTCATATGAAAGCATATCTTTTTTTGTATAATTCGCCGAATAACACCCGTAACATTTCAGGTTGCAGCGCATCGTAGGGCTTATAACATAAAAAAAGGGAGGATAAAAACCGTTATTGTCGATAAATTCTTTTCTCTTTTCTCCGCTTAAGAGCAAATAGTTAGAAATAAAATTGTTTAATATGCCTTTTTTAACATTTTTAGAGAGAAACGGCATTTTTCTCTTTAAATTTATAAATAGACGGTCAAAAAATAATTTACCGGCCGGTGCCTCAAAGTTATTTAATTTATCGGAAATTTTTATTATTATTTCGTCGGAAAGTTTTGGAATTATATAAGTGCTTGCCAAGTATAGAGTATTTTTTACTACCGAGACTTTAAATTTATTTTCAACCGATTTAAATGATGATGTCCCATTCATAATATATGCCTCCTATCGATTATTTTGACATATTTACGCACTAAACTTGATATATTTATTTTTTGCGCAACCGCATACGGGACATTTGTCCGGAGCTTCCGACCCCACATGGGTATGCCCGCAAATAGGGCAGACATATAGCGTTTCTCCGTCAAAATCACTGCCGGAATCTATAAGCCCTTTTGCTTTTTTATAAATTTCCCTGTGTATTTTTTCTGCCTCTAATGCGTAATGGGTCGAACGCTCGGCTTCTTTTTCGTTTTGAAATTTAGCTACCGAATTAAATACAGGATACATTTCTTCTATCTCGTAATCTTCGCCGCCATATGCGGCAAGAATATTATCATCAGACTTTTTGATGTCTCCGAGCGCTCTTAAATGGTTTTTTGCATGAATTAATTCGGCCATTGCTATCGCTTTGAATACGTTGGCTAATTTGGGTTTTCCTTCCTTTCCGGCTTCTTCAGAGAATATCATATACTTGACATGAGCCTGGCTTTCGCCTGCGAAAGCAACCCTTAAATCTTCTTCCGTCATTTTTCTCATTTTTTAATCTCTCCTTAAACATTACCTTAACTTACCGTTAGAAATTTTTTATCTGGATGAGTCGTATGAATACCTGCGGCTTTAAAACTTACCCGCTTTCGCCGGATTGCTACGCGCTAGGCGGAGGCTTTAATCCAAAATACTTTATTTGTGCTTTGCAGTGAATCCAGTATTTATAACTTGTAAAATTAATTTTTATGGTTACTAACGGTAAGTTAAAGACATTATTATTTTTGTTCTCCGTTTCTATCGCTGAAACTATAATATATTATATATTTATATCGTTAATTTATTAAAAGTCAAGTTTTGAAGTGATAGTTTTAAGAGAACGCGGTCGGCAAGACGGGGACATACCGCGGAGGACTATGAAGAATATCTAGCTATTCCATCGCATAGTCTTTTACGGGCATCGCAAAAAAGATGGCCATTATAAGGCAAGTTTAACTTGCGGCAGAAGCATAAAAGCAATTCCGCATTCAAAGAAGCTTTAAATCTTATATTTCTATAAAATATAAATTGTGAATTTTGGAAAATGGCTGAAGTTTTACGCTTACGTTTTTAATTATTTGAGGGATTTTAAATATGCTATTATAGAAGCTATCTCGCCTTTGCTCAAACCTTTGCCTTTTAAGGCGAATTTATCGCAATTATTAATTTTTTTCTGCAAGGAAATGCGGCTGCGCATTCTTTTATCAAACGCCGGAAAATTTTTATCTATATTATCATTATCGAGCCTTTTAATCATTACTGTCCTGCCGTGAATATAAACGTAAGTACCCGCTTTGTAAACATGGCACGTTGCGCAGGACATGCCGTTCGTTCCAATATTTTTGGAAAAGAAAAGCCCTTTGCCCTTTTTAATCATAAAGGAATTTGAAGCGGACGTCCATGTATCCCCGGAACATACGGCGGCTGTGTCAAAAGAATATCCGGCAAGCGTTAAAGCCATGAAAACCATAGCTGTAAATGTCGCAAAGAACGTTAAAGAGCGATTCAAAATAATAATTTTCTTTTTCATCATTCTAAGCCGTTATATATTGTTACATAAGGATGACTTTATGCGGCGCTCATTTAGCAGGAGAGCATATTGTAGATGCCGTTAAAGTTGTTGTTAAAGAACAAAATTATCATAATTTTATCGCAGCAGACGAAGATGATATTTTGCCGAAATCCTGAAACCCTTTATTTGAATGGCTCCCCGAGACGGATTCGAACCATCGACCCAGTGATTAACAGTCACTTGCTCTGCCGGCTGAGCTATCGGGGAATATAAAGATTGTCAGATAGTATAAATAAAATTAGACCTAATGTCAATAACAAAAGACAACCCTAATCCAGACATAGACTCGCAAAATATTAAATAAAATTCACGGTAAAAACACTAAAACCTCTTGTTATTCCTCAGTTTACGCGATATAATTTTATATGTTTTAAAATAAAATAACATATCAC
>JAJYHI010000022.1 GCA_021784835.1 bacterium | reverse complement strand
TCTTCTATCGAATAGCCCTGACTTACAGTAGAAACTTCCGGACAATCGGCAACATAAATATTACCTTCTTTGTGTATAACTGCCGTAAAAACTTTTGTAAACATTGTAAACCTCTCTTGAAAATAAGGATTTTGAAAAAACTATAATTAAGATTTTATATATTATATCATATTTTTTAATGTTTAAAATTTTTTTGCGGTAAAATTTCGGTAAAGATTTTTCTAAAAAAAGTATAATATATTATAATTTAAGGTAAAATATGAAAATCCGAAAAGTAAGCGTCTGTCTGTCGTTGCATGTTATTATTGAATTTGTAAATTTGATTTAATTAGCCTTCTAAGCTGTGGGTCGCGGTTCGGACGGAGTCCAGCGGAGCTAATCCTGCTGGACGCACCATTTAAAAACCCTGTAATATCAAGCATTTCCTGACGATAAATCGAAATAAATTTGACAAAAATAATTTAGGGCTAAAGAAATGGGTTAAGATTTGACTTTTAAAAATTACCGATATAAAATACAGACTGGTCGGTATGTTTGCGGCCTTAATATAAAACTTTATTATTTAAAGGAGGCTTTATTATGTCAAAGGCAAAAGCTTTAGTAATTATCATGTCCGGTAGCGATAATCCCGTAAAAGTCAAAATCGGGCTTAACTTTGCCTGGAGAACAAAAAACAGCGGAGCGTTCGAAGATGTAAAACTTGTTTTTTTCGGCCCCGGGGAAGATTTTATTGCAAAAACCGACGATAAAGAAATATTGGAAGCGTATGAACAGGTTCTCGCCAATAATATTATCCCTCAAGCGTGTGTTGCAATAGCCGAAGGATACGGCGTTGCCCCTATTTTAACCGGCAAAAAAATGGAACTTGTCCACGTCGGACAGGCAATAGCAGGATTTATGGCCGACGGATATCAGCCGTTAACTTTTTAACTTTTTAGTTTATTTTAATACCTAATCCGCATATAATTATAACAGTTATATTGTATAATTTTATAACTTTAAATTAATGCGGATTCGGCATTTTTGTGGAAATTAAATTGCTTAAAAGAGAAGAAATCATAGACGCCGCATACGCCCTTCTTTTAGAAAGGGGCTATGAAGGCATGGGGATTCAGGATATAATCGATAGAATTAACGCTACGAAAGGATGTATTTATTATCACTTTAAATCAAAACAAGATATTGCCGTCGCCGTAATAAATGAAGTTATTAAACCGGCTTATGTAAATAACTGGGGCGGCATATATAATGCCGAAGACCCCGTTTCGGCAATTATTAAAGTTATCGACGATATTTATAATAAAAACGGAAAAAAATTGGCAAAAAACGGCTGTCCCGTCGGCAATTTAATGCTTGAATTATCGGCAAAAAACGAGATTTTGTCTAAATATATAAACGAAGTTATTGATTTATGGCGGCATTTTATCGAAAAGGCTTTAAAAAAAGCGATATTAAAAAAAATAGTCAATAAAAATATAAATGTTAAAAGCGCGGCAAATTTCATTATCGGTTCATTCGAAGGATGTATAATGCTTTCTAAATCATCGCAGAGCGAAGAATTATTAGAGGAATGTTTTCTGAATCTTAAGAATTATTTGAAAAATTTAAACAAATTGAATTAATCTGAATGAACTTTATATCAACACCGATATTTGACGTAATTGCAGGAATATTAATCGTTCTATTCGCATTCTTCGTTAGGGCAACCATAGGTTTTGGTTCCGGTTTAATATCGGTTTCCTTTTTAACAATCCTGCTCCCTATAAAAATTACGGTTCCCGCCGTATTTATACTTGATTTTATAGGAAGCATAATACTCGGAGCATATGATTTTAAAGAAGTAAAGTGGAACGACCTTTCATACTTACTGCCCTCGACCATTTTAGGGCTTTTGCTAGGAGCTTATATATTAAAATACGCAGACCCGCAAAAGCTTACAATTTTTCTGGGTATTTTTATTTTGATGTATATAATATACGCCCTAAAAGTAAAGCAGGATAAACTGCCTTACGTTAAAAATGCGGCAGGAGCTCCGTTAGGTTTTCTAGGAGGCTTTATAGGCAGTTTATACGGCGGAGGCGGTCCTCCTATAGTAGCTTACCTGCAGATGAAACACCATGGCAAACGTACGTTTCGAGCCACGTTCCAGATAGTCGCCATTACCGATAGTATCGTTAGGACTGCTATTTATATCTCATTAGGGCTTATAACTATGAAAGTTTTAAGATTTTCCGGCTTGCTTATACCGTCTTTATTAATAGGTCTATTTTTAGGAAATAAGATGCATTTTAAAATAAATCAAAAAACTTTTTACTATTCGGTATTAATAATTTTATCTTTAGCGTCTATCGGTCTAATAATACATTCTTTTTAATATATTATTTTGATAATTTATAAGCCTCCCTCTAACTAATAGACCTGAATAAAATTATGCGCTCTCTGTTAGCGCCTTAAGTCTAAGATTCACCTTTTATTCGATAATTTTAATTACTTCTTCGACGTCCATTCTGGATGATTTAGACTGTCTTGCTACCGGTTTTCCTATGGGAATTAATGCGACAAGATTGTCGGGCTTTTTTATCCCCAGCATGCTTTCTATTTCGGGCTTAGCGATTAACGGACCGGTCATCCAGCATGCTCCCAACCCCTCGTTGTGGGCGACAAGCAGGATATGCGTTATAAAACTTGAAACGCCTTGGAGTCCTGGA
>JAJYHI010000023.1 GCA_021784835.1 bacterium | reverse complement strand
AGGCTATGAAACGCTGAAAAACGCAAGGGCAGGAATAGAGAAATATATCCATAAATATAACAATGACAGGCTTCATTCGGCGCTTAATTACAGCATGCCGATGAAAGTTTACAGGCAATATTTTCAGGCGGCGGCATAATTTTTTTCAAGAGGGGTACCCCTCTTGATGATCCATAAAAAGATATAAAAGATTATAGAATAATAAAAAAGGAAATAAAAAGAGGAAGTAGATAGATAAAAAAATTGTCTTGACTAATGGGAGCAGTATATTATTATTGTTGTTAGAGCAGTATTCAATTATGTCCGAATCGTATCCGACAGAGTCTGACCTGTAAATCATTTTAATGACGTTTTCCGAGAGCTTTTTGTGAATTTGCTTAATCTGGTCTAATAATCCGACAGAGGCGTGAACCATAAACATATTATTCCGCACGTAAAAAGGCATGCTTTTTATAAACGTGCGGAATAATATGTTTATATCATTTCTAAAACCGGAATATAAGCAGTAGCCGTTTACGAAGCCTAATAAAGAACCCATGCCTCTGAAGCCTTTATATGTTTTTTAATATATTCTTTTGCGTGTATTGAAAAAGCATGCTTTTTCTGCAAAAGAATATGTTTCTTATTGGCTTCTATCAGGGAAACGTCGGCACCGAATATTGCTTCTTTTGATATTTTTTTTAATGCTTCTATGGCTAAATCTAAAGATATATCGTCTATTATTTTTTTGGTCTTTCCCGTTGCAAAATCTCCTTTACTTTCTCCGTTCTTTAAAAACCATTCGCCTATCTTAGTGCTGAGAGGCATATTATTTAATCCCCATATAGTTTTAATAGTATCGTCTTTTCTTAGACGGTCTATATTAACGTATCTGCCTTCGCCGGACAACATAACGGAAGATAGGAATGACAATATTTTTTGAGAAGGCTTATAGCCTCTGTTGCTTCCGGCTTTAGGAAGATAAGAATCTAATCTTTCTTCAATGCCTAATTTTTTAATAAAATCGGGTATTAGAACCATATTCTTCTGCTGAAAAAGGCATGCTTTTTCAATTCCGCAGAAGAATATATCGCCGAATGATGTAGATTTTTCGTTGCCCATTTTTAATTTTAGTGATAAAATTTTCATTATAAGCCACCCTTTGGGTTATTGTTAGTATTTGTTAGATACCTATATTTTACAATAACTTGAGGGTGGTTTTCAAATTTCTAACGGTGAGTTAAGGTACATACAATATATAAACCAACGGAAGAGACCTGTTTAAAAATCCTCTTTTTTGCAATTTCACGTTTTTTGGGATAAAAAAAGATAAATGTTATCCGAAAAAACTAAATAATGACAGCCTGTTTTTGCTAAAAACAAAAAACTACTCTATAACTAATCATTAAAAATAATAAAAACGATAAAAGAAAATACTTAAAATTAAAATATTAAGTTTCTAACGGTGAGTTAAGGTATGAATAAACGGTTTATAATTTACATTCAATTATGCTTATTGTTACTGCCGTTATTTTCCTTTAACGCCGTAAATGTTTACGCCGATAAAAGCCTAAAAAAAATAAAATTTAAAGTTAAAATAAAAAAAGGGATTAAACTTTCATCCGTTATGCCCGCAGAAAAATTTTACGCGGACGTATTTGGAGGATACGGAGATTTCGATACGAAAAAATACGGGTTTAATTTGAATACGGGCATATTGCAAAGCGGCATTATGCTATATATAAAAGCTCTGGAAAGTAATTCTAACGGATGGATTCAAAATACGTCAGAAAGCAATAGAAACTATTATGCCGCTTTAAGAAAATATTACAACGGCAATAAATCCAATATTGCATTTGTATACGGAAATAATGAAGGCAGGGGTTACGTTCCGCAGGTATTTTCAAAATCTCTTGAAGATATTTACGGATACCAGTTTAATTTTCCGACGGGGCTGGCATATGTTTACAATAACGAATACAGATGGCATGCCGCATTAAAATGGAAGAATTATATAAATAAAAATGTTACTTTCGAAAACAAAGTTTTATACAGCTATAAAAGATATCTTAGAAACAGTTACGCCAATCCTAATTTTCAACCGAACACCCTTACCCTGCTTAACGGAGGCTATCTGCCTAATTCTTCGGTAAATTGGGCGGCGCCGACTCTTCAGAATTCCTATAATCCGGCGGCGGAATTCGGCTCTTCCCAGTCTGGAACGGCTTACCATAATTTTATAGATAATATTGCCGAGATAGGCGACGCCCCTATGTTTATCGTGAAATTGCCTTTAAACGATATTAAATTGGGCGGAGATTTTTTGTCGTATTCAACAAGGTCGGCAGAGTTTTGGTACGGAAGCTACAATATGCCGGAAGGGGATATGTATAACGATGCATGGGATGAATATGACGCAATGTCTAATTATTCGGTATATGCGCAGGATAAAATCAAAATAATTCCTGAAAAATTTTTCGTAGAGGCGGCTTTAAAATACCAAACAATTAAAAAAGTCGCAGACTATAAACCGGGTTATTATTACGCTGTAGGCGGGACCCTTTCCAATTTTTATAACTACTGGCAGCCTTCTATATTGGCCGTCTATTCTCCGGCTAAGGTTGTCGAGATTTACGCCGTATGGGGCAAAACGGTCGGGGTTCCGCTGGTAGGGTCTAAGTATATTTCTAATAATTCCGAAACGGAGGAAGTTACGGAAAGCTACGACCCGTTAATGGCCGAAAAACCTCAAAACATAACGGATTATGAACTCGGCGCAAAATATTCGCATAAAAATCTTTTTTTAAGCGCAAATATTTACAGAAAAAATTATAACAATAAATTTAATTCCGTTTACAATCCGATTATAGGCGTTTCAGCATCTTTTAATTCGGGAAAGGCAATGCGGGAAGGTTTTAAACTGTCGTCTAAATATAATATTAATAAAATATCCGGCGTATCTGCGGATTACTCTTATAATATAGCGCAATTCACTTCAAGTTTTACCGGAAATTACGGGTCGGTCTCGGCAGGGCAGCATATTTCTTATATCCCTAAAGACTCAGCGGATTTAGGTGGTTTTACCAAAGTTTTAGGCGCTCATCTAAAGATATGGGGGAGATATACGGGAACGCAGTATGTTCCCGTAAGCGCTCAGACCAACGGGTTATATTACGATATAAATCAAAATTATGAAATCGGCGGTTATTTCATTTTAAACGGTTATGCGTCGCGAAAATTCAATTTAAGAAAAATATCGTTATTTGACGGGATAAATCTTAAGACCGTAAAATTGTCGCTTTCGATGACCAATATTCTAAATAGGCGTTATAATTGGTGGTCGGACTATACTTACTCCGCTTCAGGCTCTAATCCCGTTCAGGAAGTTATGCCGGGCATGCCAAGATTTATTTATATCCAGGCATCTTTCGGATTTTAAGCATTTTGACCTCAATAAAAAAAGGAATTTAATTTTAAAATTTTGGCGGAATAAATATGCGGTATAATTATATAATATTAAACCTTAAAAATAAAAGAAATGTTATGAAAGAATACGGCGCCATAGTAATAGGAACCGGAGCCGGCGGCATGCCTGCCGCATACAGATTTGCCGGTGCAGTATGAAAGTCGCCGTAATAGACTCGCCTCCGTTTGTATATTCTTTTTTCATTCTGGCCTCCTCAGTAAGAATATAGCAATATGCAGTAATATATTCAATTAATTTTTAATTTCTTTTTAATAGCGGAAATTATTTGTCTCAAAACAAACTTTAAATGGCCTTTAAAAGCATGTCTCATATTTTAAAATAAGAAGCGCTTTTTAAAGCGCAAAAATATATTTAAAATTTATGAAATAATTTTAATAATTTATTTGCATATTTTCTGAAAATAGGTATATAATATTTATATATTAAGAATAATTTATTAATATATAAGTCAAATGAAATTTGAGACCCAGATGCGGAGGCGATATAAATGGAAACGTTAATAGTGGGAGAAAGGGGACAAATTACTATACCCAGCAATTTAAGAAAAAAATATAATATAAAAAGCAAACAGCCTGTTATACTAGAAGAAAGAAACGGGGAACTCGTCATAAAACCCGCTTATGCGATACCTTTAAAAAAATTAAAACAGGCGGCAAGAACATTTGACGATGATTTTGTAAAAGAACTTATAGAAGAAGATGTATTAAAAAAAGACGAAAAGGCTAAAATTCTAAAGAAATGGAAAAATTAAAAGTTTTTCTGGATAGCAACGTCGTATTTTCCGCCGCTTATTCATAAAAAGGGAAATCCCGCTCCTATCTTTTCTTCGAGCTTCAAAATCTCAATATTATCAAAATTTATATATCGAATCTCGTTAAGTTTGAGTCGATTCACAACATAAAGATAAAGAAACCGGAAAAATTAGATTTTTTAAACGAACTTTTAAGCAAAGCCGATTATATTTGTTCCGCATATATAATAAAAAGCTTTCAAATATTCCCCTTTTTCCAAAAGCGTAAATCCTTCAAGAGTAAAAGTTGAAAATATCGCATATCCGCCTAAAATTCTCTTTATTAGAAAAAATTTAACTCCTAGACCTGCGTCCACGGTCTCGGTAAGGTATATATGCTTAAAAACCTATAATAAGGATTCCGTTTAAATTTATTATTAACGTTCCAAGAGGAAAATCGGCGCTGTAACATTAGATAAACACAGACAGGGTAAATCTAGAAACCTCTTCTTCTATGCCTCCTCCTGCAAGCACTATCAGATGGAGCATTTATAAACTATTTCCTCCCGTTTCTGCTTGCCGCTATATGCTGCGTTATTTATTGGGGAATTTAAGCATTTTTGCCTGATTTAGGAATATAATTTTTTGTTAAATTTTTGCCCTTAGATATTGCTTTGGCCATTCAATGTCAACCCCAAGCTTTCTCGCCGCGTTTAACGGCCAGTAAGGGTTTCTGAGGAGTTCCCTGCCCATTTCCACCATATCGGCCGTTCCCGAACTTAATATAAAATCTGCAAATTCAGGTTTAGTAATAAGGCCCACTCCCGATACCGCAATCCCAGCCCTTTCCTTTATTTTTTTGGCAAATCCTAGCTGATAGCCGAAATACACGTTCATTTTGGCGTTAGGCGCTATTCCTCCCGAAGAGCAGTCTATCAGGGAAACACCGGATTCTTTTAAGGCTGTCGACAATTCTACCGCTTCATCCAGGCTAAATCCGTCTTCCACCCAATCTACCGCGGAAATTCTTACAAAAATAGGTTTGTTTTTGGGCCAGTTTCCTTTTTTTATCGCGCCTATTATCTCCAAAAGAAGCCTAGCCCTGTTTTCTAAGCGTCCGCCGTATTTATCGGTGCGTTTGTTAGAAATGGGCGATAGAAATTCGTTTATCAAATATCCGTGTGCCGCGTGTATTTCGATAACATCGAAACCTGCCTTATCGGCATTTTTTGCCGAGCCCGCGAAATCTTCTATGACCTTTTCAATATCTCCTTTATCCATTTCTTTTGGAACCGGATGTGATTCGTCGAACCGCAATGGGCTTGGAGCAACAACCTGCCATCCTCCTTCCTCGATACTTAATGGCCCCCCGCCGAACCAGGGAGCATTTGTAGAGGCTTTCCTGCCAGCGTGTGCCAGCTGTATACCCATTGCCGTTCCGCAGGATTTGCAGAATTTCACCACAGGCTTAAATGCCTCTGCCTGTTTTTCGCTCCAAATGCCGCAGTCGTAGGGACTGATTCTCCCTTCGGGGCTAACTCCAGTAGCCTCGACGATTATGAGGCCTACTCCGCCCAATGCCCTTGCTCCCAAATGCGCAGTATGGAAATCGGAAATTACGCCGTCATTTGCGGAATACATGCACATTGGCGCCATCATTATTCGGTTTTTAATTTTAATTCCGCCTATTTCTATAGGTTCAAAAAGTATTCTCATAATTTATCTGCCTCCTTATAATTAGAATATTATATATAATTTATTATATCGCATTTATTCCTTTATTTTTCAGAAAACCCTTAAGCGCTGCTTGATTTTATAATATAATAAATTAAAAAAAATATAATTACATTATAAAAAAATCAATGCATAACGTATAATACGATAAACCCAAAATCACTGCCGAATTCAATAATAAAATTTTTATTAATATCGTTTTCCGTAAATTAAGGCTTATCCGATATGTTTTCCTCGAATGAACGAACGACCTTGGCCGGCACGCCTGCCGAAAAGCTGTTTGGAGGAACGTCTTTGGTAACAACTGCGCCTGCTGCTATTACCGAGTTCTTGCCGATGGTAACGCCTCCGATTATGGTGGCACCCGTTGCGATCCAAACGTTTTTTTCAATTACTATCGGCCTTGCTTCAATATAAACTCTTCGTTGGGAAGGTTCAAGCGGATGGCTTGTGGTGATGATATTAACGTTCGGTCCGACCATTACGTTATCGTCTATGTCAACGCCTCCCATATCGTAAATAGTACAGCACTGGTTTATAAATACTTTGCGTCCAACCCTTATATCCAGACCGTAAGAAGAATAAAAAGGCGGTATAAGGGTGAATGTTTCATCTACCTGTCTGCCAGTCAATTCGCTGAAAATTTCCCTTACTTTTGCTACATCGTCGAAAGACAGCTTGTTTATCTCTGCCGTTAGTTGCATTGACCTTTTGACGGCGGCGGCAACAATATCCCATTCAGAGCTGTGAATTTGCACCCGTTTTTCGTCGAATAAATTATTAGAATTCAAGTATTTTTCCTTCGTTATTTTGGATTATTTTATTTTTGTTAATTACAGTTATCGCCCTTTCTTAAGCAAGAAAAACATTCCATGCGGGAGTGTTTAATTATCTAATTACGGTAACAAATTCGTAAAAAATTTTACATTTTATTTATATCGGCGTCAAGAGTAAAATCTGCAGAACTGCTTATTTGTTAAGTTTTTAAATGGTAAGTCAGCAGGATGAGCGCAAACGCCATGCGTTTTCATGCTGGACTCCGTCCAAACCTGCGGCCCACGGTTTAGAAGGCTGTTACCTTGATTGATAAGTTAATGAAATTACTAACTTATCAGCTATATTTTTTATGTGCGCTAAAATGTGATTATTTTTAATTAAGCGACAAGTGCTTTAAAAACTTTGCCGACCACTTCGATTTTTAAATCGTGGCTCGATGCTTTAGATTTTAATTCTTCAATTTTTTTAATGGTTTTCCTGTCGTAATACCTTTCTCCGCAGTTTAAGCAAACCAGAACATCGACCGGAATTAAAATAATATCGTTTCCAATTTCGATTTCTTCTTCAACGGTCTTCATTTGAATATCGGGGCTTTTACATACAACGCATTTCATGGCTTTCTCCTTTTAAAGTCTATCCATTTATCTGGGTTTGGCCGGTAAACTGTTATTATTATCGTTAAATCATCTTCTTCGGCATAAGCGCAGACAATATGCAAAGGTTCGTTTAAACTGTTAATCCATAAATTAGACAGCTTGAGCAAGGTTCGTCAAAAAGAAGCAAAAACCAGTTGGGTATTGAAAGGCAAAAATCAAATTTAAACCCTATTTTTCCGGACTTGTTTTTCCGATGATAGAATAGCGTTTATAAGTCGATAATGTGGGGGATTATTTTACGCAAAGATTATTTTTAATTTTTTCCCGAGTGCTGCGGCCGCCCGCTCAAGAGTGGAAATCTTAATATCTTCGGCATGGTTTTCAATTCTCGAAATAGCCGTTTTTTTTGTCTTAAGCTTAACGGCAAGTTCTTCCTGGGTTAATCCGGCAGATTCGCGCATCTGACGAAGCGTAGCACCGATTTTAAACTGTTCGTAGCCTTCATCGAAACCCTTTTCAAAAGACGGGTCTATTCTTTTTCTATTCTCTATGTATTTCTTTAAATCGCTCATTAGCGGCTCCTTTTTATAAAATCCGATTTATATTTCTCAGCCCTTTCTATTTCTGATGCGGGCGTTTTCTGCGTCTTTTTAATGAAACCGTGCGTCAAGACTACGCCGGAATTATCTAGTATAAAACAAAATATTCTATAAATGTTTGAACCGTATTTTATACGGCATTCCCATATGCCGTCCGAACCGATAAGTTTCTTAAAATACAAGGAAGGAATGTTATCCATATCTTCTAAAAGGTTTAAAACCCAGATAATCTTCTGGGCAGCCTTTCCATCTAAGGAATCCAGCAATTCTTTTACCGGACATCTTCCTCCTTTCGTCTTGTAAAAGATAACGGTTCTGTGCATGTTTTATGTTAACTTATATGTTAACCATTGTCAAGGATTATTTTATCCCCCTCACACGTCATTTGCCGTATATGACAGCGAAGAAACCATCCGCTCTATTATCCCTGACCAGACTGCTTAACCGGCTCGGTTTGCGCGGAGTATCAGTTACCGCTCCAGGCGATAAAGCAGATTTCGTCAGCCGTTTTTTTGCGCCGAAATTCGGCATACCGGAAGACCCTGTAACCGGTTCCGCACATTGCGAACTTGCTCCATACCGGGCAGACAGACTGAACAAAAACATTTTAAAAGCCGTGCAGGTTTCTAAGCGGGGCGGAGAGATATTATGCAGGGTGGAAAAAGAAAAGGGCCGCGTAATTATATCGGGGCGTGCGGCAACATTTATGGAGGGGGGAGATTTATCTGCCGCTGTAAAAGGCGGTTATTGTTTTTCTATTTTAAACCCTATTTTTCCGGACTTGTTTTTCCGGCGGGGTCATTAATTCTTTTAAAGGATTCTCGATAGAAATCAATTTATGCCCGCAGTAATTTATAAACTTCAAAATGTCTTCCGTGCTAATAGTTATCGTCTCAGTATTAACAAGCGGGTGAAAGCTTAATTTTCTTTCCTTCAATATATCATGGTCGAAAAGCACAACAGTATGCTTATTTATATCGTTTATCAACGCAAAAGGAGTAACCCCGCCCGGTTTAATATTTAGTATATTTTCTAACATATCATCTGAAGCAAACGATAGTCGTTTAGCTCCAATCTGCTTTGATACGCCTTTAAGGTCAACTCTCTTTTTCTCTAATGTAACGGCCAAATACAGTTTCCCTTCCGCGTCTTTTAAAAACAGATTTTTGCAATGAGCGCCGTCAATATTTTTTGCATATTTTTCGGCATCCGCAACATTATATATTGGTTTGTGCTTATATCTTTTATAGCATATTCCCAACTTTTTAAGCAATTCAAGCAACTCGCCATTATTTATAATGACATGACCCCCTTCATGTTAGTTTTAATATTAAAGCTTTGGTTATTATTTATGTAAATATTAGTATAATTTTAATTCCTTTATAAAATTAAAATCTTTTTTGTTATAAGTAAATAAAGGTATTTTATAATAAAGGGATGTGGCGCCGTTTAAGGCATCGGGTATTTTAAGACTGTGGCTTTTGGAATAAATTTCCATTAAATTTAAAGATATATCCGTAATTTCTTCATTTAGTTTTAAAATCTCAAAGGCTGAAAGGAATTTTTTAATAAGAATAAGTTTTTTTTACTTTTAGCCCCGGAATAGAGTTCCATCAAAGCGATGGCGCTTAGGGCAATATTTTTAGGCAGGATATCGTTTTCCAATATGTTTTTGTAGAAACGTTTCCTTTGAAGAATTCTATCATTACATCGGTATCGCATAATACCGCTTTAATAACCCCACGCCTTTTCCCTAATTTCTTCTTTCGTAATAGCCCTTTTTTTCCATAATCCGAACATTTGGTTCATATCGAATGTTTTTTTCTTTTTCTCTATATTTTCGATATCTTTTATTTCCAATACTATCTTCATTATTTAAATCTCTGTTTATATTTGTAATCGGTATAACCTATTAATTATTATTATAATATAGAATTAATTATTTTGATATTTAAAAAATTAAGGACATTTTATTTATTTCATAAACTTTAAGCTTAAAAAGATGTATATTTTTATGCCGTTTAAAGTTTATTTACCCCACACGTCATCAGCCGCTTTTTTAAGCGTATCCGGCACTAAATGGCTATACCTTTTTGTCATCTGAGTCGTCCGGTGACCCAACAGTTCCCCCGTAATATAAAGCGACGTTCCGTTCATAACCATTTTGCTTGCGAAGACGTGCCTTAAGTCGTGGATGCGCAAGTCTTTTAATCCGGCATTACGGCAGGCGGTATGAAAAGACTTTTTAAAATCGGTTATTTTTTTACCTGTTTTATCGCAAAAAACGTGTTCCGATTTTTTGTCGATATTGCTTAATAGTTCTTTTAACGGTTTAGACGCTGGAATATATCTGTCGTACTTTGTTTTTGTACCCTTAATTGCGATGATATCGTTCTGTAAATCCACATCGTCCCATTTAAGGTTAAGCGCCTCGCCTTTCCTGCAACCCGTATAAATTAAAAAGTTATTAAATCACTTGTTAATTTATTAGTGGCGCCGGCGATAAGCTTTTGAATATCCTCGTCAGATAAAGTCTTCAGTCGGGAAAGTTCGTTAAGTTTCTTAATGCCGGAAGCGGGATTCTTTTCTATAAAGCCTTTTGCGATGCAGTAATTAAAAAAGTTTTTTAAGATAGCAATTTCGAGATTAATCCATCTGAAATTAATTTCGCTTTCACGCTTGGCGGGATATTTTTCTAAATATTCAAGTCTTCTTTTTAATTGATAGTTTTTAATGTCGTCTAACGTAATATTTTCTATGTTTTTATTTCCAAAAATCGGTAAAAAGTGATTGGAGGCGTCAATTTTATACCCTATTGTTTCTTTATTATTGGCAATATTTTTAAGATATTCTTTATAAACTGTGCTCAAACTATGATTATTTTTAATGACGCCGGGTATATCGAACCTTTGCCGAATATAATCGGCTTTTACGGCCGTTGCAACTTTTTCTGCAAGTTTTTTATCGGCAGTCTTGGTCGAACCTCTATGTTGTTTTCCGTCAAGCCTGAATTGATACCCCCAGTGGTCTGAGTTTGCTCTTTTATATAGGTGCCATATACTAAAATTGCATGTTCAATTTAAATTAAGATGCGTCCGCAAACCGTTAATTTACCGTCGTCATGTGTGCGCTAAACTGTGATTATTTTTGTTAAATTATGGCTATTTTTAGTATATTTTAGATTAATTTTTTTTGTCAAATTTATTTCGATTTATAGTCGGAAAACGCTTGATATATCAGGGTTTTTTAATGGTGCGTCCAGCAGGATTCGAACCTGCGACCCACAGCTTAGAAGGCTGTTTACTGAGTGCCATAAAATATCCTTTTAAATCAATATTTTTAAGGCTTTGCGGTTTTTATATTTAAAATTTTTCTTGCTTTTTTAGTCCGTAAAATGCTATATTTTACCGTATCGTATTTTTATTTTGGACACAAAAACGACCACATTACTTTACGGCTAAAATATGGCAAATATCTATAAAAGAGGCGATATTTATTGGTATCAAATACGTCTTGACGGACTCAGGTATCGCGGTTCTACCAAAACCGACAATAAAAAACTCGCACAACAAATCGCAAATACAATCGAAGCCGATTTGGTCCGGAAAAAATTCAGTATGCCGGTTAAAAATAATTATACCTTTTCGACGGCATGGGAGCAATACAAAAAAAGTCTTACAAATATCAGTAGGACGATTAAAAATAAAGAGTTTGCCGCTAATCATTTTTTACCTGTTTTTAAAGACAAGAACATCTCGGAAATTACACAATCCGATATTAAAGAATATCAATTAAAAAGAAGATTGGAAGTCTTATCTTTGCCAAAAAATCAACTAAAAAAGGAAAGCGAAATAAACTTCCGTTGGATTAATCTTGAAATTTCAACCTTACATCATTTTTTTAACTTCTGCATTGAAAAGGAACTCATCGAAAAGAATCCGGCAAGCGGCGTTAAAAAACTAAATGAATTATCACGTCTTAAAACTTTATCCTATTCCGACATCGAGAAGCTCATCGCCGGCGCAACGAATAAATTAACCAGAGACTTAATAACCTTTTTAATTTATACCGGCTGCCGGAAAGGCGAGGCTTTAAATCTTAAATGGGATGACGTGGACTTGCAAAACGACGTAATAGCCATAAAGGGAACTAAGACTAAGTATGACCGCTATGTTCCGATAAGTAAGCCCTTAAAAGAGCTTTTAAGCGGAATCGAAAAACATCAGGACTGTTTATACGTATTTAACAAAAACGGGGCTAAATTAGGCGATTTTAAGAAGTCTTTCCATACCGCTTGCAAAAATGCCGGATTTAAGGATATGCACATTCACGATTTAAGGCACGTCTTCGCAAGTAAAATGGTAATGGACGGGACGTCGCTTTATATTACAGGGGAGCTTCTGGGACACAGGACGACGCAGATGACGAAAAGGTATTCGCATTTAGTTCCAAGCACTTTACGCAAGGCCGTTGACGACGTGTGGAATAAGAGTAGTAAAAAAGATTAATGGTTTTATACCTAAACGAAAAATCAAAGGCCTTAAAACGGAAATTTGAAAGGATTTTTTTATTTTAATTCATTAAAGAGAATATTATCAAGTTTTTCTATTGCATTTTCGATTTCAGGAAACATATCTTTAAAATCTTCAAGAATAAGAAAACCATGATAGTAATTCGCATGAAGTTTTTGTCCTGTTTGACGAATAGCCTTTAATAAATCCGCATCTTTTGTAGCCTTAGCAATGTTTTCTCCTGCCGTAACTAACTTATTATGGCTATATTTTGCTTCGCCTGTCCTGAGAAATACAATGGCATTAATATATGCCGCAAGAGCACCCCATAAAAACTCGCCAGTTTTTTCATACTCTCCTTTATCCAAGAATATCTTAGCGTTTTCAAAAAGTTTCTCGGCTCTATGCTTATATTTCCCAATTTTTTCTATGGCTTCTGTTGTATCATCTCTTCCCATTCGATTACATCCCCGGTTTTAGCATTAATACGAACTTTATAACTATTCTTATTTAAAGTATTGGATAATATTATAATATATTCTTCATTTTCTTTTTTAATGCTGTTTATAGTTGTAAACATTAAAGGCAAACCAGCCTTTTCGGCCACTCCTTTTGCTACATCCATTGCATCTTCAGTATTTATTGGTTTTTTATCCATTTTTTTTACCCCTTATTTAATTTTTTATAACTCATTATATAATAAAATATAGCACTATACGGAAAGATAATCAAGTTTAGGAAAAAGCATTTGTTTTACTATTTTCATTCTTCTTCGGGATATTTATCTAAGTTTGTCTTTTTGAGCATTGAATGTATTAAATTTATTTGATTATTTATATTAGTTATTAATGTTTCATTTCCTGATAT
>JAJYHI010000066.1 GCA_021784835.1 bacterium | reverse complement strand
AGTCGGAGGGTTTTTCGGCAGAAGTCCGCAGGAAGGGGCTAAGACCTCGGTTTATTTAGCCGTTTCTAAAGATGTAGAAAACATAACCGGAAGATATTTCAGCGATTCAAAAATTGCAAAACCGCACGATATAGCCTATGATAAAGATGCGAGGACGAAATTATGGCGGCTGAGCGAAGAATTAATAAATAAAAGCTGTTATGAAATAGTATGAAATAAATTATTTAGGAGGTATTATGCAAAAAGCAAACGGAGCAGATCTTTTTGGTATCGATAAATCCGGTATTTCACGCCACATAAAAAACATTTATAAAGACTGCGAATTAGATGAAAAATCAACTCTTGCAAAAATTGCAACAGTTCAAAATGAAGGTAATCGAATAGTAAAACGAGAAATAGAATCTTATAATTTAGATGTTATTTTATCAGTTATTGCAATGTGCAAAAAATGCACATTGCAAATATAATAAAGGCAGATCAAGCGTTTTATTATTTTAAAAAAATTGTTAATATAATATGGGTATATTAAATAAAATTAAGAAAGGGAAACAATTTTAATTATATACATTAAATAAAAAGCACTACCCCTATGCTAAGCAAAGACGATTTAATCAGTGCTAAGCAAAGCGACCGCTAAATCTAAAAAAAATTCGGCTTCAGCTCCGGTGTCCTTTTAACTTTTTCTTAGTCCGTTTGGGCAGAGATATTTTTTACGCTTTACGGATAAGGTTAGGCTTTTATGGCTAAATTATGTTTTTATAAAACAGTTTTATATTTATATTAAAAATTAATTTTCACTTTATAGCGTTAATCTAAATTGCTAATGTTATAATTGCTCAAATTTACTTGAAATATTTCGAGTATATGTAATAATTTATAAAATATAACATCATTATATTTTATAAATTATTTTATTGACTTTATATTTAAAAAATGATATATTCAAAAATTGTTTGTTAAGTAGTTTATAATTCCATTATATAATCATTATATTTATATTATACATTTTATAGGCATAGGCAGTATTGGATTGTTTATTTTAGACGGCTTAGGACATAATATAAAAATTTAATTAAAATGGGGGCAAAATGAAAAAAACCGCAATAGAACATCAAAGTTTTTTAAAATTTTACTATTTTTTATTTTAGTAGTTTCATCAAGTTTGTTTATAAAATTGAGTTATGTACGCAGAGCATTTGCAGGACCTTACGGATCTGGAAATAATTTTTTTTATAAAGGTTCTTTTGCATTCGGTACTCCGCCGGCAAACAAATTTATAACATATCAGATGATGACGTATGAAGCTTACGGTTCGGTATTTACAAATACGGGTTCCGTTAAAAATTTGCCTGCCAGCATTACAAGGTATGTTTACCTGCCGGAATTTATATGGACAAAAAGTCTGTTTAATTCAAATTTGACTAATCTTTTTGAAGTTATAGTCCCTTTTGGGCAGGCGACTCAGCATCTAAGCAGCACTTCACCCCAGTATGAAAATTCGAGCTCCGGATTAGGCGATATTTTAGTTTATGAAGGAGTATCCAGTAAAACATATTCGGACGGAAATTTATCGGCAAATATTTTTCCGCAGGTTAGTATTACGGTTCCTGCAGGCAACTGGAATGACGATTCTTCCGTAAATCTGGGCGGCGATGAATGGCAGATAATGCCTACATTAACAGGAGAATTTACTTATAATTTGCCGTCTGACATGGCATTAAAATTAGATTATGCAATCGGCTACAGTTATAACGAAGGCCACTCCGCAATTAATTTTGCAGAGACTTATCTTCCTGCTTCTGAAGGAGGCGGGGCAAGCACCACAAATCCGGGAAATAATTTCTTTGCCGATATTTTCTTAAATTATTATATAACGCCAGCTTTGGATATTTACAATGAAACTTCTTATGTTAAACAAGGCGCCAATAACGGATATGAAAATGTTGGAACAACTACTAGTCCTGTATATCAATATATGCAGGTAAATAACGGTTATAAAGATGTGGCGTCCGGTTTCGGCGTTGACTATCATATAAAAAATATTATGTTAGATGCTCGTGTTCTAAGAGATTTGCACGGCGATAACGGTCCAGACGGGTTTTACAGCCAGGTAGGCTTAATAATGACGTTCTAAGATAATTAGAATAGTAGCGTTTGTTGCCGTTATATAAATAAAGAGGCTATTTTAAATTAACGGCGGCATGACCAAACGGTTCAGAAAAAGGTGTCAGATTTTATTTACGCATATGAAAGGAACAATTAACGATAAAGATGTTGCGTAAAATTAATCCGACACCTTTTTCCTTTTATTTTAAAAGATGCGCTTAAACAATCCTTTCTTCACCGGTTTTATTACGGGTTTGTAAGATTCCAAGTCTGCTATATCTTCCGGCTTTTCCTTGGAAACGATAATCCAGGGCGGAGGCGTCGTTAAAGAACAGCCGCCTCCTGACATTCTCGGATGGTAAATTTTTATTATAGACGGCTCGTCTTTAGTGTGGACGTAAAACCATCCGCAAATCTTATCCAGATTTTTTATTTCGTCCATCCTTTCCTTTAAAAATTGGGCTGTCGTTCCGGCGTCCATTTCGCCCTTCTCGTCGTCCGTTTGGGTATAGACGTAATGCCATTGCGAGCCGGAATTTTTAACGTCTTCTATAAGTTTTTCGACGTCCTCCCACTGCAAAAGACCTGAAAAAGCCACGGTGTCTGCTTTATAAGGCATATTCCCCCTCC
>JAJYHI010000148.1 GCA_021784835.1 bacterium | reverse complement strand
TTAAGGTAACGAGAAAAAAACGCGTTAAATTTCCTAAATATTCGGAGCTTTTTTCCGTAGCAAGAACCCATGTTTTTCTTGACGATAAGCCGTCGGGCAAAATAGGTGAAGACAAAAAGAAAATAACGGAAGCGATAAAGAACGGAAGATGTTTTTTTGCTTTCGACATGTTCGGTATCCCAAAAGGTTTTTATTTTGGAGCAGAGTCTTCGGACGGGAAAAAATATTTCAGCGGCGATTACATAAACGCCGCCGAAATTAAAGATATCGAAAAAGTTAAAAGCAATACAGGCGGAAATATAGACAAAAACGATAAAAAAAATGTTATAATATTTGCGGGAATAGACATTAACGGTAAGAAAAATCCTTATAAAATAAATTTATTTAGAAACGGCGGAAAAATATTTTCGTCGAAGAATACCGACCTGATTTATGAAATAAACGATTTTTCAAAAGAACATAAGTCAGAGCCTAAGCCCGATTTTTACAGAGTGGAAATAGACGTTTATTTCGGGCGCAAAAAAATAACGTATCTTTATTCAAACAATATAGAAATATACGGATGAGATAGATTATGAGCAATGCTAACGATAATTTAAAGGCGGACTTAAACGCCGCAGATATTGAAAAAATAGACAGAGAATTTGTCTGGCATCCTTTTACGCAAATGGCGGATTGGGAAAAAGAACGCAACCTTTTAATCGAAAGAGGCGAGGGCGTTTACCTTTACGATATTCACGGAAACAGGTATATTGACGGAGTATCGTCCTTATGGGTAAACGTTCACGGACACAATAATCCGGAAATTAATTCTGCGCTTAAAGAGCAGATAGATAAAATAGCGCACAGCACGCTTTTAGGGCTTGCAAACGTGCCGTCGGCGATTCTTGCCGAAAAACTTGTAGAAATAGCGCCTAAAAATCTTAAAAAAGTTTTTTATTCCGACTCCGGTTCGACCTCCGTTGAAATTGCCATTAAAGTAGCTTTTCAGTACTTCAGGCAAAAAGGGCCTAAATATAAAGACAAGAAAAAAATAATAGCCGCCACCTCGGCTTATCACGGAGATACCATAGGAAGCGTTTCGGTAGGAGGAATAGGGCTTTTTCATTCCATATATAAACCCCTGTTGTTTGATACGATAAGAATAACTTATCCCTACTGCTACAGATGCCCTTACGGTTTACAATATCCGGACTGCGCTTTGCACTGCGCAAAAGAAGCCGAAAAGATAATCAAAGTGCATGCGGAACAGTCCTGCGCTTTAATTATAGAGCCTATGATACAGGGTGCATCGGGGATGATAACTATGCCTGTAGGATATTTGAAAAAAATAGAAAGGGCATGTAAAGATAACGGAGTTTTGCTGATATTGGACGAAGTCGCTACAGGTTTCGGCAGGACGGGAAAAATGTTCGCCGCATTCCATGAAAATGTTTTGCCGGACGCAATGTGTATGGCAAAAGGGATTACCGGCGGCTATCTTCCTATGGCGGCTACTTTGTTTACGCAGGAAATTTACGACGGGTTTCTCGGAAAACACGAAGACAATAAAACATTCTTTCACGGACATACTTACACAGGGAATCAGCTTGCTTCAGCCTGTGCAGTAAAATCTATCGAACTTTTCAAAAAAAACGACCTTTTAAATAAAATGAAACCGGTTCTTAAACGTTTTAACGAGTTTTTGAAACGGTTTCATGACCTTAAACACGTCGGAGACATAAGAAATATAGGACTTATGGCGGGAATCGAATTAGTTAAAGATAAAGAGACCAAAGAGCCGTTTGCCGAACATGAAAGAATAGGGCATAAAGTTATTTTAAAAGCAAGAGAGAAGGGCGTCATCATAAGACCTTTAGGCGACGTAATAGTCTTAATGCCCCCGTTAGTTATAGACGAAAAAACCCTTGAAACCCTTTGCTCAGTCGTTTACGAATCTATCGAAACGGTAACTTCAAATAAATAATAATATAAATATTTATAATACGCGTATGAATTTAAACTCTTTAAATAAAGGTTATATAGGGGTATTTTTTTCCTGGGCGTTGGCCGCAGGGCTTTTTTACCCCGGAATTATTTTTTTAATGTTTTTAGAGTCGTGCGCTATTCCTGTTTCTTCGGAAGTTGTTTTAATGGTTTCCGGTTTTCTTTCCGGAGAAGGCAAAATAAATTTTTATCTCGTTGTTTTAAGCGCCACGGTTGGAACTTTGGCCGGTTCGTCTCTGCTTTATTATATAGGCAAAAAAGGCGGAAGGCGTATAATAGAAAAATACGGAAAATATTTCTTGGTAAGTAAAAAAGACCTTGATAAAGCCGAATCCTGGTTTAAAAAATACGGTTCTATAACCGTTTTTATCGGCGTATGCCTTCCGGTTATTAAAACTTATATCGGTTTTCCTCCGGGCGCTTCCCTTATGAATTACAAAAAATTTGCCGTTTATATCGTCATAGGCTCGCTTATATATAACGCTGCCGTCGCCTATCTCGGCTTAGTAGTCGGACGAAATATTAACCTTTTCATTCCGTATTTTAAAAAATTCGGCATTATTCTTATAGCGGCCGTTATAATGCTTATAGTTATATATTTATACAGGCATATAAAAGAATCAAGATAATATTAATTCTTTAACTATACAATTTTACAAAAAACGCCTCTTGAATATATTATAATGATTAGAAAAAAATCGCACCCTGCGGCTGTAGGACGTTTCGCTACCTACGGCGAAATAGTTAAGAATTTTACCGTTCGCATTGCGGACAGCGGCGAAATTGCCGATAGAGTCGGCGGCGGAATTACATCGCCGGCTTTGTTAAAAAACGTAAAACTTTCTTATATTATTGTGTTATATTTAGTATCTTTAATTACCGCCATAATTTTGACGCTGTTTTTAAATACCGTATCCGGATTTACGTTAACGATAGAATATATTTTACTGTCGGTTTTTATTTTTTTCATATTATACTTTACGATAAATAAAATAAAAAGTTTAAAAAACGAAATAAACGGAGTTGCTTCTGCCAAAAACGATGAAATAAAAAACTTTTCAAAAGAAGAAAAATCTTTCGACCTGGGTATTTTAAAAACTTCGGCAGGTAAAACAGGTAAGGCGGGAACGGGCGGTAAAAAATATCCGGACGTCGTTATTGGACTCGACGAGAAAAAAAGATACGAACACATGTTAATAGTTTCGCCGACCGGAGGAGGAAAAACTTCCAACTATATAATCCCCGGAATTATTTCCGATGCTTCGTCATCCGGTATATCGGTTTTTGCGGTAGATATAGACAGCCCCTATTTATACGAAGCGGTTAAAAAAGACTGGAAAAAAGCCGGCAAAAGAGCAGTATTGTTCGACCCTTATGCGGAATTTTACGAAGATTCGGTAAATTTTAATCCGCTGACCGATAAAAACGGCAAACCTTTAGCAGACGATAAACTGTTAAATATTGCTTCCATGCTTTTTCATGCCGATAAAAACGAGATAAAAGGCGGCGACGTCCATGCCCATAAATATTATGCAAGAAGGTCTGCAGACCTGTTTTATGCCGTTCTTATTTATTTAAAATACAGATATGAAGGCGGTTATTTCGACCTTTTTACGGTTAAATCGTTTTTTGAAAGAGGAGTTAAATTTATCGAAAACGAAACCGTAAAATTTAAAGGAGAAAACGAAAAGAAAATAAAAAATTTATTTAATAATTTTTTAGAACTTCCCGTTTACGAAAGGGCAAAAGTAATAACCGACGTATTAAATAATTTAGATTTTTTAAACGATACGAAAGTCGGAAAATATTTTAAAACTAAAGATAAGAATAAAAATAACGATAAAGATAACGAATGTTTTAATTTAGAAGACTTTTTTGCCGAAGATACCTTGTTTATAGCAGGCATTCCGAAAGAAAAAATAAATTCTGGAGGAGACAGGCTGATATCTTTTATTACGCAAATGTTTATAAACGGAATATACGAAAACAGAAGAAGCGGTTTAAGGAGCGTCGATGACGCCAAAAACGGCGGCGAAATTAAAGATGCCGGACGCAGTTTTTTCGTTTATCTCGACGAATTTCCTGTTTTAACCTTGAACGATTTCGATACGGAACTTGCAAATTTAAGGAAAACAAATACCGGCGTATGCATAACGGTTCAGGATATAGCATTTTTAAAGGAACATTACGGCGATACGGCTTTAATTGCGTCGAATATCGGAACCCATATCGTTATGGGTCATGCCGGCTGGGAAACCTGCAAATATTATTCCGAAATGTCCGGCGAGCGCTACGTATTGCATAAAGAATTTTTGAGAAAACATATAAACGATTTAGATTTCGGCGAATCTCCCGTCGCTTCAGGCTTATATCCTTTAATTTCTCCGGACGAATTAAAAAATATGAATAGAAATTCCGTTTTTGTTTACACGAAATACGTAAACCCTTTTATTTTGAGCATGCCTTATAACTTACCTTAATCCTGTATAGCAAAAAAGAAAAAGGCGTTAAAGAAAAGAAAAAGGTGTCAGATTAATTTTACGCAATATATTGTATCGTTCATTGTTTCTTTTCGTATGCGTAAAATAAAATCTGACACCTTTTTCTACAAAGATTTTCGTAAATTTATTTCTGCATATTTATTGCGGAAATCATGGTGTCGGCAAGGTTTTTATAGGTCGCAGAAGATGCATTTTTTTTAAGTATAGAATAATATTTAAGCGCAAGTTTTTTATTGTTTAAATATTTCATATATATATATGCTATCTGGGACAGCTCGTATTGAAAATGCGGACCGGCGGCGTCGAGCCCGTATCCTTTATTAAAATATTCAAGCGAAAGTTTATATTTTTTCTGCGAATAATTTATGAGTCCAAGATAATAATAAGTATCGTACAATATGTTTTTATTCTTTTTTTCTTTCAAAAAGCCGTTATTTAAGATTTGTTCAAAATAATACTCCGCTTTTATCGCATTATTTTCGTTGAATTCGCTTTTTCCGAGATAAAAAAGATATTTTATCCTATTTTCCGGTTTCATTAAATTCATGCTGTTTTTCAGCAGAGCCGTATAATTTTTGTTAAGATTTAATTTTTTGTATAATTTTAATTTTAAGTTTATAATTTTATCCGTCGGTTTTAAATCTTTTATGTTCTTTATATTTATTTTATTCAGCAGTGAAAGCGATTTTTTGTAATTTTTCATTTTAAAATAGATATATGCGTTAAGATATAAGTTTTTATATTTTTTCGCATAAATCAGAGCGGATTTAAAATCCTTTTCGTTAAGTTTAATTTTGGCAAGATATGCATAGGTTTTAGGCATTATATATTTAGAGGGAATTAAAAAACTTATTTTATCGAAGGTTTTAAAAGCATCTTTATATTTTTCGGTTTTTTTAGATTTATAATCGTTTTTTACTATCTTATATAATAGTCCCGCCGCTTTTTTTTCGGTTTCGGTTTTTTCTTTTCCTTTTATCGAGCGAATAGAACCGGAATCGAAAAGTATTTGTTTTACGTATTTTAATTCTTTTTTCGGTTCGTTTAAAGTTTTATAATAAGATGCCAAAAATTTTAAAGATTTTAGTTCAATGTCAGGATAGCCTATTTCCAAAGACGCATTTTTAATATATTTAACGCCTTTTTTATCGTTTTGTCCGATCAAAGACATACCATAATAAGCCAATCCGTTTTTATAATAGTATCCGGTGCAGTATCCGGAAGATTTCACGAAATAGTTTTGAGCAGCGGCGTATTTTTGCTCATCATACGCTATTATTCCGGTATAGTAAGATTTGAAACACGATCCTTTTTTTCTATTGGAAAATAAATTTTTTATATCCAATATCAAAAGAGCTTCCGAAAAATTTTTTTTATGATTGATAAGATAATTTAAATAAACCGTTTTAAAGTAACCGTTTCTTTTTTTTAAAAATACGGATTTCTGCAAAATGTTTTTAACGTGGTCGGTATCGTAAAGTTTGTCGGCTTTTTTTAAGACTCCGCAAGAAGCGTAAGATAAAGTCAAATATACGAGCGACCTGTCGTATAGTTTGCTTCTTTTTTTACTTTTAGTTAAAAGAAAATCGAAATCACGTATGGAACGCCTGTAGTTTTTTAAATTAAAATCGCATCTCGCCATATAATATATAACGCCGTAAATATTTTTATAATCCGGATTTTTGTAAATTACCCTCTGAAAATAAGGTTTTGCCAAGAAAAAATTTTTTTCTTTAAAAAGAACTTTTCCGGTAAGGAAATAGACGCCGGAATATAATTTTTTCCCCATTTTAAAGTTATTTAATATGTATTTAAGATTCATGTGCGCATTGTAATAACTGCCGGTTCTATACTCTTTTAAAGCTTTTTCGTACAGCCGTTTAGCTTTTGAAGGGACTGCGGCAGTTTTAGCGTTTGCGCCGAAAATAAAAAAACTTTGCGCAAAAACGGAAAATATGAGAGCAATATATATAAAAACGATTTTATTTTTTATTTTTTTTATTTTTTTCATATCTTTTTAATTTTTCTATTAAAGTAGTTCTGTTAAGTCCCAGCATTTTTGCCGCTTTTTCCTTTACGCCTCCGGAAATTTTCATAGCTTTTTCAACAATTTCTCTTTCCGCAGATTCCATTTTTTCTTTTAAATTAATTTGAAAAGGTTCTTCGTCAAACCGCGTTATATTTTTTTCGCCTATATTTAAATTTTCTGTACGTCCTTGAAGTAAACTTTCGGAATGGACGATATTATTTGATTTTTTTAAATATTTATCGGGAATATCTTTTTCGGTTATCAAGCCGCCTTCGTTTAATACTACCAGCATTTCCATTAAATTTTCAAGCTCCCGGACGTTGCCCGACCACGGATAGTTTAAGAGTATGTAGAAAGCATCTTCGGAAATTCCGTAAACCGAGTCGTTCTGGTACTCGCCGAATTTTTTTAAAAAATAGTATATAAGAATAATAATATCCACCTTCCTTTCTCTTAAGGGCAGAAGATGAACGGGTATTACGTTAATTCTGTAATAGAAATCTTCTCTGAATAGATTTTTAGCAATAAGTTCTTCTAAATTTTTATTAGTGGCGGAAATGATTCTTACGTCTATTTTTTTTGTTTTTACCGAACCTACCGGCTCTATTTCTCTTTCCTGAATAACTCTTAGTAGTTTTACTTGGAGAGAAGGGCTCATATCGCCTATTTCATCCAAAAACAGCGTCGATTTATCCGCAAGGTCGAATCTGCCGAGCTTGTCGGTAAACGCTCCGGTAAAGGCGCCTTTTTTGTATCCGAACAGTTCGCTTTCCAGAAGTCCTTCCGGAAACGCTCCGCAATTTACCGATACCATAGGGCGTTCGCTTCGCTTGGATTTATCGTGTATCAATCTTGCGATCAGTTCTTTCCCCGTGCCTGATTCTCCGGTAATAAGAACCGAACTTTCCGAAGGCGCGATTCTGCAGATTTTTTTTACGACCTCGGCGATATGCTCCGAAATTCCGTAAATATTGACGCCGGTATCTTTAACATCTTCATTTTCGGCGGATAAATCTTCAAGCAGGGTGGATTCTTTATCGATAAAAGCGTTGTAGCGCTTCTTTTTGAAAATTTTAGCGTCGATAAACCTTTCGTAAGCCAATTTTTCGATATTTCCCGAATGAATTACGTGGTCTATATTATGTTTTATTAAAAAAATCACGTCCCGCTCATCTAATTTGTTTAAGTTTTCTATATAAACATAAAGTTTAACGTTTCTTTTCGGTTTTATCGCCGATATTTCTTTTATGCAATTTTCGTCGTATTCGGTTATAATGTAAGTATTACTGTTGAAACTGCGCGGCAGGTTTTTGAAACCGGCGGCTACGGCGATATTGTCTTCCGGCAAAGTCCGCGAGAGAGCTTTTTTTATAGTTTCTGCCGTTTTTTTTTGTTCAGACAATATATAAACTAAATATTCGTTTTTTTCCGTTTGACTAATATTATTCATATTATTTATAATTTATATACTATGCTGACTATAATAATAGATGGATACAATTTTATTTTCAACTCTTACTTTAAAGTTAGTTTTAAATCCGACGAACTTCAAAAGCTAAGAGAAGAGACGATAAATTTTTTATCAAAATATTATAATGTAAAAAAGAATAAAGTGGTAGTGGTTTTTGACGGATACAATACCGACGAACCTTTGGAGTCGAAATACAACCGTCAAAATATTGAAGTGGTGTATTCAAAAAAAGACGAAAAAGCGGACGACGTTATAGTAAGGCTGTCTAAGAGCATAAAGGGCAGTTTATTGGTAGTAACTAACGATAACGGTATAAGGCGCCGAGTTTCAAATGCCGACTGTTCCTGCTTGGATATCGACGAGTTTGTAAAATTAGCCCGCGGCATTATCGAAAACGGCGAAAACCGTCTGTATGAAGAAGATGACGACGATGCAGAAAGAAGAACCGGCGGCGCAAAAAAAGGCAATCCTCATAAACTTTCAAAAAAAGAAAGATTAAAAATAAAAAAGATTAAAAAACTTTAGTAAACATATTTTTTATTCTTTCTATCTGAGTAGAAATTTTTGCGTCTATTTCACCGAAATCCGTCCTTATAACGACGTTTCCGGATTGAACGTTTTTATCCTGAATAAAATCCGTGTCTGCTTCCTTCGACAAGAAATCTTTTAAGGCATCGGGGTTTTTATTCAATGCTTTGTAATCTTCGGGATTAAGGCATATAGTAAAATTTACGGCATCGGAGGACTTATTGATTGCGGACGCTATTATATTAAACAACACGCCGTCGTCGGCCGCTATTTTTGATTTAGTTATCGTTTCGGCGATTTTTATCGATAGGTTTACTACATCTTCTTTAACGTCTTCGTATAGCTCGTTCTTAAACTGCTTTATGGATTCAGCGGCGGAAAATATATTTTTAACGCTTTCTTCCATTGATTTTAATGCTTCAGATTTGCCGCTTTCAAAGCCTTCGGCATATCCTTTTTGTTTTGCAGATTCGAAAACGGAATTTTCTTTTTCTTTAAACTCTTTTTCCGTTTTATTTTTATAATCTTCGATATAAGAAATTATATATTTTTGAAGGGAAGACGGTATTGATTCCAGAGCCGATACAAGTTCGGCGTTTTCTTTCGCGCTCGATTCTTCTCCTCTCAGAACGTTGGCTAAGATGGTTTTTTTGCCGTCGTATAAGGTTTGGCCCTCCATATTTAATTCGTAATCTTTAAGGATTTTACTCATACTAATTTTTCGCTTTCGCTTTTTACGGCAAGGCTTATTTTGCCTTCGTCTTCAAGCCTTCTTGCTACCTTTAATATTTCGTGCTGGACTTTTTCGACTTCGGAAAGTTTTTTAGGTCCCATAGCTTCGAGATCGTCTTTAATCATTTCCTGAGCTCTTTTTGAAACGTTTGCAAGAATTTTGTTGTTAAGTTCTTCGGAAGCCGTTTTTAAAGCAAGGACTATCTGGTCGTGAGAAACTTCTCTTAAAATAAGTTGCATGGATTTATCGTCTACGCTTGCAAGGTCGTCGAAAGTAAACATTAATTCCCTGATTTTTTCGGCTTCTTCTTTGTCTAATTTTTCAATGTCGGCAAGAATAGGTTCTTCTATGGATTTATCCATATTGTTTAAAATATCCGCGACTACGCGGACGCCCCCCACCAATTTGCTCTGCGTGGAGCCTGTAGATTTAAGCTGTTCCTGAAGCACTTCGTCTAAATCTTTGATAACCCCCGGCGGTACTCTTTCTAGTTTTGAAAGCCTAAAAACTACCTGAGACCTGATGGAAGAAGGCAGAAGCCCTATTACTACGGCGGCAGAAAGAGATTCTAAGTGTCCAAGAATTAGGGCGATGGTTTGAGGATGTTCGTTTTTAACGAAATCGGCTATAACATGAGGGTCGAGCCACTTTAAAGTCTGCAGGCCTTCTTCTTCGATTGGTCCGTGAAGATTATCTAATATTTTTTTTGCTTTGTCCGGGTCAAGCGATTTTGCTATTAAATTTTTTACGTAATCGTCGCCCCTTACTATCAGTCCCACCTTTGAAAAATTAGAGTTAAAATCCTTAAGTATATTTTCGGACTCTTCTTTTTCGATAGTCGGAAGGTTATCCATATACTTGGTAATTTTTTGGATTTCCATAAGTTCTAATCTTTTAATGATTTCCGATGCCGCGTCTTCGCCGACTGAAACCAAGAAAACCGCCGCTTTTTCGGGTCCGGATAATCTTCTTGCCATTTATATTTCCCTTCCGGTATCTTTTAATAAATTTCTTACGTAATTGACCGCGGCGTCGGGGTCGGATTTTACTATATTTGACGCCACATCTTTAACGTCTGGTTCCGGCGGCGCAATAGATTCCTGTTTTATCTGCGCAAGCGCTTCCAGCCTTTCTTCTTCTGAAGAACGTGCTTTTCCGTGCGATTCGTAAGCAGTTATGTAATGCATCAACGGCCTTAAAATAATTAGAATTAGCAATATAACGCCTATCAATATAACGCCGTATCTTATTATTTCTCCAAGATTAGATTTTATCAGCTTTGCGAAGGTTTTTTTAGGAGGCGCCGATATTTTATAGCTTATTTTTTTAAAAGGAATATTAGCCACGACGACTTTATCTTTTGCCGTCTTAGAATAACCTATTGCCGTTTTTACTATATTTTTAAAAAGACTCATTTCGGATGAGCTTCTGGGAATATATCGTTCGGCAGTTTTACCTTTAGCCGATTTGATTTTTTTATAAGTTCCGTTGACTAATACGGAAGCGTAAACTCTTTTAATAGTTCCCACGGGGTAGGATATTTTTTCTATTTTTTTAGATACGTCGTAGTTTGTGGTTTCTTTTTTTACCGTATGAACGCTTGGTTTTCCTACAGGTATAGGAACCTTTCCCGGCGGCAGGTTTGATTTTGCGCCCGGAATACCCTGAGGCTTTAATGCTCCGGTAGAAGAAGATTTATACGTCTGCTGGGATACTATGGCGGTAGTATTAGGATTATAAGTCAGTTTAGATTCTACTTTTTTTGCGAAATCGACCTTAACGTAAACTTTAGACGTTACGTTTCCGGCTCCTACCACAGGTATTAACATTGAATTAATTTTACTTTCCAAGCCTTTTTCTATTTTACGGACATAGTTTAACTGATTTACCGTATATGCGAAAGAACTTTTCGTAGGAATAGAAAGTACCTTCCCTTCCGTATCCACTATGGTAATGTTTTTAGGTTTTAAACTTTCTACGGCGCTTGCGACTAAATGAATTATTCCGTTTACCTGCATTTTGTCGAGCGTCATTCCCGACCTTAATTTGACGATTACCGACGCTTTTGCCGGCGTCCTTCTCGTAACGAAAACGGATTGTCTCGGCAGTACTATAAGCACCCTCGAATATTTAATGCTGTTAATCTGGTCTATAGTTCTTTCAAGTTCGCCTTGCAGTGCCCTCTGATAATCGACATGCTGCATAAAATCGGTCATTCCTATCTGAACTTTGTCGAATATGGAAAAGCCCACCCCTTCCTGCCGTGGAAGACCTATGGAAGCTAGCTTTAGCCGTGTTTTGTAAACGTCGCTTTTAGGTATAAGAACGGTTTTGCCCCTGTCTTTAAGTTGATAAGGAATATTGTATGAATGAAGTTTGCTGATTATTTGGGAAGCGCTCGTTGCGTTTAAATTTGAATAAAGAACGCCGTATTTAGGAGCGGTAGCGTAAACCGCCGTTAAATATACGGCTATAGCTACCCCCGCCAGTACAAGGAGGAAGACTATCTTTCTTTCGATGGAAAGTTCGGTAAAAAAAGTCTTTAACTGCGTACCTAATTCTTTAAAATTGGCTGCCATTTAATCCTAATTGCGAATTTATAGTATTTTTATTCATAGAACGGTATTTATATGGAAAATTTTATACCTGCATTTGCATAATAGTATTGTAAGCCGTGACTATTTTGTTTCTGACCTGCATCATAAGTTCGAAAGAGTCGTTAGCTTTTTCCATATCTATCATAGCCTGATGTATATTTGAAGATTGGCCGGTCGCTATAGCTTCGGCCGAGTTATTTGCCTTATTTTGCAGTTCGTTGACTTTATTTATAGAATTTAAAAGAGCGTCGGCAAAAGAACCGCTTCCGTTATCAGACTGTACGGAACCGCCGCCGCTTCCTAATATATTATTGGGATTAAGCTCTTTAATCTCCGACGCGGGATTAAGTCCCGCCAAATCGCCGTTTCCTATTCCTATCGGTATCGCCATTATAAATCGAACCTCCTTTTAGAATACCTTTAAATAACTTTAATCGGGCTAAAATTCTATCTTATGAATTTATTAAGCAACTTCTAAGCTTCTTATTTTAGTAATTGTATAAATTATATCATATTTACATAAAACATAACATATTTGGGTATTTCGCTAAATTTGTAAAGACGACTGCGACATAGCTTTTGATTCCGAAATAACTTGAGCGTCCGCCTGATAAGCTCTCGTAGCGGATATCATATTTACAAGCTCCCTTATAGCCGATATATTAGGAGTTTTGACGTAGCCTGCTTTGTTTGCAAGAGGGTTGCCCGGGTCGTATTTCTCGGAAAACGGATTTTTAGCGTTTTCTATTTTTTCGACTTCTACGCCTAAATAGTTTTTAAATTTGACGGTTTTAAACAGCGGCTCTTTTTTTACGTAAGGCAGTCCGTTTCCTGCATCGTCGGTATTTATGTTTGCAAGATTGGATGAAATTACGTTCATCCTTATTCTTTCGGCGTTAAGCCCCTGCGCCGCAATTTTTAAAGATTCGTTAAAACCCATAAGTCACCCCTTTTCATTTTGTGATAAGGACAGAATTCAATTCCGTCCTTATTTTTATTTATTGGCTGTGCGGAATTTAATTCAGGCACAGCGGTAATAATTACGCAGTTACGGCATAGTATTGTCTATGGCATAACTAAGCGTGGCAAATTTTTTAGATAGTAATTTTGCGACAGCCTGAAACCTTATCGCGTTTGAAGTCATATCGCTCATCTCTTTGCTAAGATTTACCGTATTGCCGTCTAAAGCCGGCACCGTTTCGCTGTTTTGATTATGCACGAAAGATTTTATGTAATCCGACTGTTCTTCGGAAGACGAACCGGATACAAGACCGCCGCCCGATAAATCTTTTTGCGACGTAGCCTCCATAGGCAGAGAATTAGCCGACGGAACGAGTCCGCGCATAACCTGCTCGAAGTTAAGCTCTTTCGCTTTATATCCGGGCGTATTGGCGTTTGCGACGTTAGAAGCAATAACGTTCTGCCTGTCGTCAAGCACGTTTAAACTGTCGCCGAGTATTCCGTAGATACTGCTGAACATTTTTAAAT
>JAJYHI010000130.1 GCA_021784835.1 bacterium | reverse complement strand
CAAACTTCCTTTAAGAGCATCGAAAGTTGCCGAATCGATGTCTGCCTGTCTTTTATGCGGAAGATGCGTTAAAATATGTCCTAACGACGTAAAAATAGACGAATTGGTAATAGACGAAAAAATAAAGTTAAACGAATCGACGGGCAGAGCTTTTTCAATTGATAAAATTGCATTAAAAGCGCTTAAAAACAAAAGAAAAGTTTTATTAAAATCCGCCTTAAGAATCGCAAATATTCCGTTTGTAGAAAAACTGGCCGGCAGGTATGCGCCTCAGCCTGAAGGGAAATCTTTCATCGCAGATAGAGACCTTATATTTAATGCCGATGCTGCCGCTATGCAAGCCCCATACGGTAACCACCCCGCCCTGCGGGCACCCCTCCTTGAAAGGAGGGGAGTTATAGACGAATCCGTAGATACTTCGTTGGAAAACCCGCGGTCGCTACTTCTTAAGAAAAGGGAGGTTATAAGGCAATCAGCCGATGCAGGCGGTAAAAATATTTTTAAAGCTGGTTATTTCGGCGGATGCGTATTCAATAACATATATCCGCAGATATCTGCCGATACTGTAACTTCCCTGACGAAAAACGGCATCGAGGTTTTTGTTCCGAAAATGCAGGGCTGCTGCGGGTTGCCGTTTATTTCGAGCGGCGACGTAAAATCGTTTAGAGAGCTTGCCTTAAATAACGCAAGGGCTTTTAAAGATAAGAATCTCGATTATATAGTAACGTCCTGCGCTTCGTGCTCGTATTCGATAAATAAACTTTATCCTTTATATTTCGATGCAAACGACGAAGGCTATGCCGAAGTCAGGCAATTTTCCGAAAAATTGCTCAATATCTGGTCGTTTTTTAAAGAATTGGAAAAAAGAGGCGTTAAAATAAAAACCGGAAAATTAAAAAAAGAAACTGAGGCCGTTTTTCATATACCCTGCCATCTTTCAAATATGGAGGGGTTCAAACCATCTTCCGCTAACGAGAATTTAATCGGCGAGGCGGGGTTCATTGCCGATAAAATTATAGGATTGAAATTGAAGCCTTTGAAATACAATTATTGTTGCGGCAACGGCGGCATGTTTAATATAAGGCATTACGATTTATCCAAAGAAATTACGAAGCGCAAGTTCGAGGAAATTAAAGAAGCGTCCCCGCAGGAAATATTAACGTCATGTTCGGGATGTATATTTTCGTTGAAAGACCAGAAAGGAATATTAAAAAAAAATGAAAGGCTGGCAGTTAGCCACTTAATAAATGTTTATGCCGAAAGTTTAAAAGAATCAAAAGAATGAATCCGGATTTATAAGCATAGTTATCGCATTTTTTACTTTTTCGATTTTGACCGGAAGCGTTCCGGCAAACTCTCCGTCGCACTGATAAAATATATATTTATTTTTCGAGGGGTCGGAAGACGATATAATCATATTGTCAGCTTTTATGTAAAAGTCGGGATTGTCCGAATATTTTCTATAAAACGTCAGAGATTTCAATATAGAAAAAATAACGTCCATTCTGCCGGATGCGTTCTTTACCAATCTTATATTAAATTTTTCGTTTAAAGGCGAATTACAGGGAAATACCTTAAAAGGTCCGCCGTAATATCGGATATTAGATACTATAATTTCTTTGGCGTCGTGTTTGCCGCCGACGGCAATTCCATCGTCCATAATTTCCAAAGACAGCCCGCAGAATTTATAATTTTTAGTCAGTTTAATTATGTTGAATATATAACTGATATATTTTATGAAATTATTATATATTCTTTTCTTATTTTTTCTTATTTTTTCCTCCATATTTTTAACGATAAAAGCGTCAAGCCCGATTCCGGCCATAGCGAAAAAAAATCTGTCGTTGGCCTTCCCAAGATTCATTTTAACGGGTTTATATTTATAAATAATTTCGTCAAGAGCTTTCCTCAGGTTATAAGGTGTTTTGTTTTCCAAAGCAAAAAGATTAACCGTGCCCATAGGCAGATGGGCGATAGGAATATCCGCAAATACTAAATTGTTTATAATGTAATTTAAACTTCCGTCGCCTCCGGCTACTAAAATCATATCGTAAAAATTTACGATATTTTCTTTTTCGATGCAATTTTCGATTATATTTAAAGTATCGGTTGCGATATTCCTATATTTGAAAAAACTTAAAATATAGAAAAGTTTTTTTTCGGAAAAACGTCCTGATTTAGGATTGTAAATAATTAATACTCTATTGAAATTCATCTTGATTAATTTTAATAAATATAAAAATTATTTGCAATACGTTAAGGCTGGCTCAAAGCTCCGTGAATTTGACTTTACCGCAATGCTTTATTATAATGTAAATGAGTTGTAATAATTATAAAATAAGGAGTTTATATGCATCACACAAATACAGGCATAGCCGGCAAAAAAGTTTACATACCATATATGTCGGATGCCGCCTACGCTTTAAGCGCGGCGTTCAGAAGATGCGGCGTAGATTCCGCGGTTATGGACGAGCCGGACGAATCGACCCTCGATTTCGGACTTAAGTTTACGAACGGAAACGAATGCATGCCGTGCTTCGTGACCACGGGAGACATTATTAAAGTTATAGAAAAACCGGATTTTGACGCCAAAAAATCCGCATTTTTTATGCCTACTTCCCCCGGTCCTTGCAAATTCGGACAGTATAACAGGCTGCATGAAATGGTGCTGGATAATCTCGGCTATAACGAAGTTGAATTTCTGGTTCCAAGCGCTCAAAAATCTTATACGGATTTTATAGGAGACA
>JAJYHI010000134.1 GCA_021784835.1 bacterium | reverse complement strand
GCAAAGGGGGTGGTGAAAGTTGATTGCAATTAGAGCAGATTAGATATTTTTAAAGTAAATAATAATAAACTGGATATTATGACAAATTAAAAGTTAAATTCAATAGACAAATTAAAAGTTGACAACAGCAAAAAGTTGACGACAGCAAAAAGTTGACCCCTAATCTCGATTTAGAAATTTCTTTTCCGGACGAACCGCCCGGATACCTAAGGCTTTAAAAAATATCCGCCTATGCGGGAACGACGAACGCAAAATTTAAATTTCCGCCCGGCGGACGCCGTTAGTGGGTAAGCGGGAATACGGCGCCTATAATATATTGAAGCAGTTTTATAGATTTCTACCGGCAATTTTATGGCAATTTTTGGCGTTAGTTAATCTATTAGTTTAATCTTGACAAAATTTAAAAATATTGATTAAATTATATTTAGCACTCGTGATGTTTAAGTGCTAAAATGCGGCGGATAAAACGCGCAGGATTAAAAATAAAAGGCTATAGAATAACAGAATAACGATTAAAATGGAAGAAAAATATAACGATTTAAATGAAAGGAGCAGGGAAATCCTATTGAGGATAATAGAAGGATATTTCGGAACGGCAAGCCCCGTAGGTTCTAAATTTATAGCGGAAAATTACGCTATAAATTTAAGTTCCGCCTCTATAAGAAATATAATGGCTCTGCTGGAAGAAGAAGGGTATATTTATCAGCCTCATTTTTCGGCCGGAAGGGTTCCTACGGCAAAAGGCTACAGGTTTTATATAAGCGGACTAATGAAAACCGAAAAAATTACGCAGAAGCAGAAAGAAAACATAAAAAAAAGGTTCGATTCGGCAAGCAGAAACTTAAACGATATATTAAATCAGACTTCCATATCTCTGTCCGATTTATCCCATTACGCCGGGGTAGTGCTTGCTCCCGATACGGGAAACGTTTATCTTTTGCATATAAAGTTTGTAAGGATAAGGTCGAATAATATACTTGCAATTATAGTATTCAAAAACGGCATCACGGAAAATAAATCTTTTTATTCCGGCAAAGACATTAAACAGACCGAACTGAATAAATACTCGGATAAATTAAATCGTATTATAGAAGAAGAAAACTGCACGCTGGATAATCTTAAAGATATCATAGTCAAGGAAATCCGCAACGATAAAGAAAATTTTTATTCGATATTAAACAGCGCCGTATTTTGCGGGAAAAATTCCAAAAATGAATACGAAAACTGCTTATATGTAGGCCCCGAGTCTAACTTGCTGGAAGAGCCCGAATTTTCAAACAACGAACAGATAAAATTTCTGATAAAGACTATTTCCGATAAAAAAACGATAATAAAATTGCTCGGCCTCACGAAAAACTGCAAAACAAAACAGATATTCATCGGCTCGGACAGTGAGTGGTCTGAAATTATGGGATTGTCTCTGATAACGGCGCCGTATTTCAGCGAAAATAATATGCTTAAAGGGTCGATAGGAATAATAGGGCCTTTAAGGATGAACTATTCCTATGTTATACCCATAATAGATTTTATGGCCGAATTTTTAAGCGAAATTATATAATTGCATTAAAGTATTAAAGATAGTATTAAAGATAAATCAAAATTAAGCAATATCGCGGAATTATTATCGCGGAATTATTTAAATTAAAACGGAACTATTCAAAGTTAAAGTTAAAGTTTAGAGCCGAACTATCTTAAACTATCTTACTTATAGATTTATAAATTTATTAAATTAAATTAATGTTATAAATGCAGGTATAATAATATAATCTTTAACCGCATTATATTTTATTACAAATATTGTATTACATGAAATATATTTAATGTTAAGAAGAAAGGAGGCGGCATTAATGGCCGACAGCGAAAAAAACGTTCATACGTCCGGAAACGCGGCGGACATAGAAAAAGAATTTGGCAGAAAGGCAGATGAAGCGGCTGACGGCTGTATCGTCAATCAAACCGGCATGGATATGGACGATATTCCTGCCCCGGGAAGCTTCGCCGAAGCGGCTGACGAACTTAAATATTTAAAAAACACGCTTAAAAACTTAAAAAAGGATTTTGACGATTTAAATTCAAATTATCTTAAAAACTTGGCGGACTCGGAAAATTTTAAAAAAAGAATGAACAGGGATAAGGAAGAGTCTTTGAAGTACGCAAACGAAAAGCTTTTGAAAGACCTGCTGCCCGTTCTGGATTTTCTTGACATGGCCATAAGCCATTCGTCGTATTATTTGGAACAGGATAATTCCGGCAATCTTAAGTCTTTTGTAGAGGGGATAAAATTAGCTTACGCCGAATTCGTCAAAGTATTGAAAAATCACTTTGTCGAAAGCGTAGAAACAGCCGGAAAGATGTTTGACCCAAATTTTCACGAGGCGGTCGAAATGGTGGAAAGTTATAACGAACCCGAAGGGAAGATTTTAGAAGAAAAAAGAAAAGGATATATTTACAAAGAAAGATTGCTGAGGCCCGCCATGGTGTCCATTGCTAAACCTAAGGGCGCGGAAGCGGATAGAGGGGCGGGAGAAACCTATAGCGGAACGTGATTCGCGATTAGACTAACTTATTAGATTGAGATTGATTGTTCAGGCGCGCGCCGCATCGCCAACCGTCTTATCGAGACGCGTATATTACATATATTATATATTGCATTATGTATTAACGGCATATTTAAGATATAATATTTGAGATATAATGAGATATAATTTATAACAAATGTTTTAAAAATAAATTTATATATTTTTTAAGGAGAAACTAATCATGGGAAAAGTAATAGGAATCGATTTAGGAACCACAAATTCCTGCGTTGCGGTTATGGAAGGAAAAGAACCCGTCGTAATCCCCAACTCGGAAGGAACGAGGACGACCCCGTCCGTCGTTTCGATAAGCGACAACGGAGAAAGGCTCGTAGGGCAGGCGGCTAAAAGACAGGCGGTAACCAATCCCGAAAACACTATTTATGCGGTAAAAAGGCTTATAGGCAGAAAATACGATTCTGCCGAAGTCCAGGCGTTTAAAAAAGTATGCCCTTATAAAATCGTATCCAGCGACAACGGCGACGCATGGGTGGAGATAAAAGGCAGAAAATATTCCCCGGCAGAAATCTCGTCGATGATATTGACTAAAATGAAAAAAACGGCCGAGGATTATCTAGGCGAACCGGTTACCGAGGCGGTTATTACCGTTCCGGCTTATTTTAACGATTCGCAGAGGCAGGCGACTAAAGACGCCGGAAAAATCGCCGGCCTTGAAGTTTTAAGGATTATAAACGAACCGACGGCTTCATCTCTTGCCTACGGTTTGGATAAAAAGAAGGAAGAAAAGATTGCGGTTTACGACCTCGGCGGCGGAACGTTCGATATTTCGATACTCGACCTCGGCGAGGGCGTTTTCGAGGTTAAATCGACTAACGGAGACACTTTTCTTGGAGGAGAGGATTTTGACCAGAAAGTAATAGACTTTATAGCCGATGAATTTAAAAAAGACTACGGAATAGATTTAAGAAAAGATAAAATGGCGCTTCAAAGGCTAAAAGAGGCCGGCGAAAAAGCAAAAATAGAACTGTCGTCCTCTTTGGAAACAGATATAAATCTACCTTTTATCACTGCGGACGCAAGCGGCCCCAAACATCTTAACATGAAACTTTCCAGAGCCAAACTCGAACAGCTTACCGGAGAATTGGTGGACAGGTCTATGGGGCCGGTTAAAACAGCTTTAAAAGATGCCGGCCTGACCACTTCTCAGGTTGACGAAGTCGTGCTTGTAGGCGGACAGACTAGAATGCCCAAGGTGCAGCAGTCCGTTAAGGAATTTTTCGGAAAAGAACCCCATAAGGGCGTAAATCCCGACGAAGTCGTAGCTGTGGGCGCCGCAATCCAGGGCGCCGTCCTGAAAGGAGAAGTAAAAGACGTTCTTTTATTAGACGTTACGCCTCTGTCTTTAGGAATAGAAACCCTCGGAGGGGTATGCACGAAACTCATAGAAAAAAATACGACCATACCTACAAGAAAGAGCCAGATATTTTCAACCGCTTCGGACAATCAGCCCGCGGTTACCATAAACGTCCTTCAGGGCGAACGGGATATGGCTGAAGGCAATAAAAGCCTCGGAAGATTTGAACTTACGGGTATTCCGGCCTCGCCGAGGGGAGTTCCGCAAATCGAGGTTACTTTCGATATAGACGCAAACGGCATAGTCCACGTTTCGGCTAAAGACCTGGGAACGGGCAAAGAACAGTCTATAAGAATTACGGCGTCGAGCGGATTGTCAAAGCAAGAGATAGAAAAAATGATAAAAGAGGCGGAACTTCATAAAGACGAAGACGAGAAAAAGAAGGAACTGATAGAACTGAGAAACCATCTCGACGGTTTAGTTTATTCCGCGGAAAAGACGTTAAGGGATTCCTCGGATAAAATTGAATCTGCCGATAAAATGGCCGCCGAAGAAAAAATCGCTGAGGCTAAAAAAGCGCTTGAAGGAACGGATGCGGAAGAAATAAAGCGGATAACCGAAGAACTGGAAAAATTGTCCCACTCCATAGCCGAATCTATCTATAAAAAAACGGCGGAAGGAGCGGCCGGAACCGGAGGCGCGGGAGCCGCCGCTTCGGGAGAAGGAACCGGAGAACAGGCCGCGCCGCATAGCGACGAAAACGTCGTAGAAGCCGAATATGAAGAGGTTAAGGATAAAAAGGACAAATAAGAACAGGTAGAAATCTTATATGTCATATGCTATATTTTTATATGCAATGGATTTTGGCCGGCGTGGAATATGCGGAGATGAGGACGGACGGATAATAAAGTTAAATTTTCCGCATCGATATCCGCGCTCGCCGAAATCCGGATAAATATTTTCCTAACGGCAATTTTGCATGGTATAAAAAGGGCGATTTATAAAACAACGAAAAATTAATTATAAATATATTAATAAATTATGGCAGTTAAAAGAGATTATTATGAAATTCTCGGAGTAGAAAGGGACGTTACCGTCGAAGAAATTAAAAAGGCTTACAGGAAGCTGGCCTTGAAACACCATCCCGATAAAAATCAGGGGGACGGAGATTCGGAAGAAAAATTTAAAGAAATAAACGAAGCGTATAGCGTGCTTTGCGATGAAGAAAAAAGAGCCGCATACGACAGATTCGGACACGAAGGAGCGGGGGCTTTTGCTTCCGGCGGCGGTTTCGGGTTCGGCGACATATTCGGCGAGTTTTTCGGGGATATTTTTTCTCAACCCAACAAGAAAACCAGACGGAGAAAAGGAGAGGATTTAAGGTACGGCGTTAAGATAAAATTCGAGGAAGCGGTATTCGGCGTATCCAAAGAGATAAAATTTAACAGATACGAAACCTGTTCGTCCTGCGACGGAACCGGCGCAAAAAAAGGGACAAAAAGGGTAGCGTGCCCGGTTTGCAGGGGAACCGGGGAAATCAGGCAGCAGCAGGGATTTTTTTCTATATCGAGGACGTGCTATAAATGCAAAGGCGAAGGGGAAATCATAGAAAGCCCCTGTCCTGTCTGCAAAGGCGAAGGAAGGGTTATTAACGAACGCAAATTAGAAATAAAAATACCCGCAGGCGTCGATAACGGGAACAGGCTTAAGGTTTCGGGAGAAGGCTCTTCGGGAATTTTCGGAGGCCAGAACGGCGACCTGTATGTGGATATTGCGGTAGAACCGCACAGTTTATTTAAAAGAGAGGGGAACGACATATTTGTTTCCGTGCCTATAAGCTTTTCTCAGGCCGCTTTGGGATGCGAACTGGAAGTGCCTACTATAGACGGAAATTCCGAAATAAAAATATCGCCAGGAACCCAGAGCGGAACAAGGTTTACTATTAAAGGGAAAGGAGCGCCCAGAATTAACGGCGGTTCGAGGGGCAGCGAATTCGTTGACGTCATCGTAGAAACGCCCGTAAATTTGACCCCGAAACAAAAAAAGCTTTTCGAAGAGCTTGCCGGAGAAACTAAAGAAAAAAAACGTACGTTAAAAAAATCTTTTATGGATAAAATTAAATCTTTTATATTCTGACTAACGGCTCCGCCTTTTTTACTTTATTTATTTACAAACCTTATATCTTTAACGCATATATTTTTATCGGCCGGATTTTTTTTATTTTCGGACGAAAAATACGCGTTTATTTTTTTTACGAACTCTTCTTTAATAAATCCAAGTTCGAATATTAAAACCGGATTTTCGACGCCGACCGTCAGAACGCCTTTATTGAAGGATTTAGGTTTGGTTTTTTTGCCTATGTCTTTCCCGCAGATATCCTCCCAGTATTCGTATAATATTAAAGCGCTGTAATCCGATTCTCCGAGTTTGCTCTTTAACGCTTTAAATAGAATATCTTTTAAACTTAATTGTTGATTTAAATTCATTATTATAATATTATTGCTTATAATATGAAAATATTCAATAAATAAACTAAATAAAAAAACAATGCCATGAATATTAATTGTCCCGTTTGCGGAACTTCTTACGATATAGACGAATCTAAACTGCCCGAAAGTCCAGTTAAAGTGAAGTGCAGGGTATGCTCAAACGTTTTTACGCTAAGCAAAACGCCGAACGAAGAACATCCGCAGTTAAAGATTGAATCCGCTTCCTCGGCAAACAATTTTGTCGCTTCCGCCGCCCTTAAGAGCGGAGCGGAAAATACGGACGGCCCCGCTTCAGACGGCCGCGGATTTAAGGATGCCCGTTCAGCGCAGCCGGCAGGAGCGGCAGCCGCCGGCGTTTCTTCCGCTGCTTCTCCGGCTTCCTCTGCTTCTCCGGCAAACCAGTCCGCCGCGTCTAAAAACAAGCCGTCTCCGCGGAAAAAAGCGCGCGCCGCTTCCCGTCTCGGGACGGCAATGCTTATCGTATTACTTATTCTAATATTAATCGCGGCCGTCGTTCTTGCGCATTACCGCATAATAAACATACCGTTTCTGCCCCGCCGTTTATCGTCTTTTTCTTTTTTAGATGCCGGCAGGTTTATATACGGACGGCGATGACCAAATGCCATGCCCGCAGCTCCTTATAAACGGAAGGCCGCGGCCAACAAAGGCCGCCTCGCCCGACGATAGGTCTGTTCCCCACCCGCGGCCTTAAAGATTTTAATTCGATTTAAATTTTTCGATGGGAATATAAATAGAAACTTCGGTGCCGCGGTTTTTTACGGAAGATACGTCGATAAAGCCTCCGTGTTCGTGTATTATCTTCCGGCTTACGGCAAGCCCCAGCCCGCTGCCTTTTTCTTTTGTGGTGAAAAATGGAACGAATATATTTTTCATATCCTTTTTGCTTATTCCGCATCCGTTATCGATGAACCCTATTTTAAGAAATTTAGGGTTGTTTCGCGTATAATCTAATTTAGTAACAATCTTTATAGCGCCCCCTTTGCGTTTTTTTATAGAGCAGGCGGCGTTTTTGAGAACATTTAAAAAAACCTGCCTTAGAGCGTTTTCCGAAGCATATACTGGGGGAAGACTCGGGTCGAAATCTTTTACCGCCTCTATATTTTTTTCGGCGAATCCGACCCGTTCCATAATTAATATTTCGTTGATGATTTTATTTATATTGACGGGGGAGATTTTTATTTTATGTTTTTTGGATAACGCCAGAAGGTCTTCTATAAGATTGTTTATTCTGCCGGATTCTTTTATGATGATTTCCAGAAAACTATTTAAATCCGGTTCGTCGAACTTTTTTTTTAAATAAGAAGCCGAAGCCTTGATTCCGCCCAGAGGATTCCTGATTTCATGGGATATTTCCGCAATGAACTTGGACAGGTCTTCAATTCTTTCTTCATTCTTGATATTATGCTCCATTTCTTTAAATCTCGTAACGTCCTTTAAGGAAATAAGCATATAAAACTTCGTTCCGTCCGTGATTTTCGATATTTCAAGAATCACGAACCTGTTCGGCTTTTTATTATTGTATTTATATTCATATTCGAAATCGATAAATCCCTCTCCGGTTTTCATAACGTTTTCGGCTTTTTCCACGATATAGCCGTTGCCGCTAAAAAAACGGTTAAGGTTAATGCCGTTTAAAAACCTGTCGGAATATCCCGTCAGTTCCTGCGCAGGCAGGTTTAAAAAATTTAAAACGAGATTTTCGTCGAATAATATTAAGGAGCAGTTAAGGTTATTGAGCATTAAATTATTTATATCCATAACGATTTATAATGATAGCATTTATCTCGGAGGATGTTAAATAAAATTTTATTGTTTAAATTTGATAAATTATTTATAATACAGAATTAAGTTTTTATAAACAGTTTTATAAATAGAAACGCATAAAAGATGAAGGAACAGGAAGATTGCATTTTTTGTAAAATCGCCGGAAAAAAGATGCCGGCCGACATAATAAAAGAAACGGATAATTTTATCGCTATCGAAGATTTAAATCCCGTAGCGCCCGTTCATCTTCTAATAATATCTAAAAAACACTACGACAGCCTTTTAGACGTCGGCGGCAAAGATGATAATATAGGCGGCAATGAAATCTTTGCCCTCATAGGAGAGCTCGCCCGCGAATTTAACGCATGGGAAAGAGGTTTCAGGACGGTCATAAACACCAAGAACGACGGCGGGCAAACGGTCAAACACCTCCATATCCATTTTATGGCGGGCAGGAGGTTCGGCTGGCCTCCCGGATAATTAAAAAAATAAAATAAAATAAAATCGGCGGAAAAGAAAAGGAGAATAAAATAATTAATGGAATCATGGTTTTTTGAAAACCAAACCGGCAATTTCGGAATAAAAATAAGAATTAAATCCGTTTTATTCCACGAATTTTCCCATTATCAGGAAATAACTGTTTACGACACCCCGGAATTCGGGAAAACGCTTGTATTGGATAAAGCGGTTATGTTCACGGAGAAAAACGAATTTGTTTATCACGAAATGCTGGGTCTTGTTCCGGCGTTTGCCCATAAGAAACCGGAGAAGGTTCTTATCATAGGCGGCGGCGACGGCGGCGCGGCAAGGGAATGTTTAAAGAATCCTTTCGTAAAACATATAGACCTCGTCGAAATTGATAAAAAAGTAGTGGACGTTTCAAAAGAATTCTTTCCCGAAATAGCATGCAGGCTAGGCGACGAAAGAGTAAGAATTTTTGCGGAAGACGGGATAGAATTTATAAAAAGGATAAATTTAAACGATAAGGAAAGCGAAAAATACGACATAATCCTTATAGACTCCACCGACCCGGTAGGTCCTGCCGAGGGCCTCTTTAGGCGCGATTTTTACGAAGCGGCTGCCGGTTCGTTAAAGGAAGGCGGAATATTTGCCGCCCAGACGGAGTCTCCTTTTTTTAACGAAAATTTAATAAAAGACGTAAGCAAAATTATAAAAGAATTGTACGCAAAATCATCTCTTTACTGCGCCGCTGTCCCGGTTTATCCGAGCGGCCTGTGGAGTTTTACCGCGGGTTCCAAAAAATACGACCCTCGAACCGTTAACGAAAGCTATAAAGATTTCGACTTCGGCGGACAGGGCTTAAACCTGAAATATTATTCCCCGGAAATCCATGCGTCTTCGTTCGTTCTTCCAAATTTTATAAAGAAAATTTTAAGGTAAAACACATGAAAAAAACCATTAAAAGTCCGTCTGAAAAGCTTCAAAACGGCGCAACGGAAAACTTAATATCTAAAACCTCTTCTTTTTTTAATTCGTCGGATTCTTACGAAAATTCCGATTTAATACTTCTCGGAATTCCTATGGATTATACCGCCAGCAACATTCCGGGTTCGAGATTCGCTCCCAAAAGAATAAGAGAGCTGTCCTATACCTTGGAAAGCTACAGCCCTATTTTCGACGATTCCATCGACGGAAAGTTTTACGATATGGGAGATATCGTTATGCCGTGGGGAAATATCGTTAAAAGCATAAAGTTTATAGACGATATAGCAAAAAATTTGATAGAAGGCGGCAAAAAAATAGTAAGCATAGGCGGCGACCATCTGATAACCTATCCTATAGTAAGGCAGTATATACCCAAATTTAAAGATTTAGTCGTAGTCCAGTTCGACGCTCATACGGACTTAAGAGACGAATGGAGCAGCGAAAAATATTCGCATGCTACCGTTCTGCGCCGCGTTCACGAGGTAATAAAGAAAGGAAATTTGTATCAGTTCGGCATCCGTTCCGGCTCGAAAGAAGAGTTCTATTTTGCCGAAAAATACTGTCATATTTACAAAAACGAGGTTTACGAGCCGTTAAAGAGAATTATCGGGTCGCTGGCGGGCAGAGACGTTTATCTTACGATAGATATCGACGTTCTCGACCCAGCGTTCGCTCCCGGAACGGGATATATAGAAGCGGGCGGGATATCTTCAAAAGAGCTTTTCGACGCTTTGTCGCTTTTACTATCCAAAGTAAACGTAGTGGGAGCGGACGTGGTGGAGGTGTGTCCTCCGACGGATAATTCGGACAGGACGTCCGCGATAGCCGCAAAGCTCATAAGAGAAATTATCATAGGTTTAAACAAAAGCAGATAAACCAATAAACGTTAATAGCGCAAAAACCTGCGGCGGAAAAAAACAAAACGGCAACTGCAAAAAAATCGATAAAAGATAAAAGCAGGATAAAATAATAAAAATAAAAATATTACCGGAGGGAAATAACAGTGTTCGAAACACCCGATATATATACTTTGGCAGGAGGAACATCCGAAGGGCTTTCAAAATTGGGAGCATTCGACAATGCAATATTAAACGCCGGAGTCGGCAATACTAATCTTATAAGGCTAAGCTCCATACTGCCGCCGAAAGCGTCTTTCAGGGAGAAGATTATATATCCTCGCGGAGTTCTCGTTCCGATAGCGTACGGCTATATAACGAGCGACGTTAAGGGCGAAACCATAGCGGCATCCGTCGCTATTGCGGTGTCGGTCGAAGACGGATTCGGTGTAATAATGGAATACTCCGGCGTTACGTCGGCGAGAAACGCCGAAGAAACCGTCAGGAAAATGGCCGAAGACGCCATGAAGCACAGAAACATCGAAATTAAGGAAATAAAATCGGTAAGCTCCGAGCATATCGTGGCAAATATAGGTTGCGCTTTTGCCGCCGTTCCCATGTGGTATTCTAAACTGTCGTAAGTAATATAAAATATGCCGCGCCGTCGCAACGCCGTATAACCGGCTGCAATAACCGGCTGCAATAACCGGCCGCATATTGTCTCCATGGCGTATGAAAGGTATATAATTAATTATAATTTAAGAGGAGACCGACCGGAAGCGTTGCGCCTTGCGCGCTTCCGGCCTAAGAAAACGGTTTGAATAAAGCTTTCGTAGTTTCGACGTCGGTAGGCTTATTGTTCGTTATAGCGCTGATTTTCGTTCTGGGTCCGAAAAATATTCTGCAGATGGCCGGGCATTTAAGTTTTTTGGATTTTTTCATCTTGTTCTTTCTGTCTTATCTTGCCCTGTTTTTTTCCGCGCTTTCTTTGAACAACGCCCTTAACGTTTACGACGCAAAAATAGGGCTTAAACATCTTGCGAATATTAAGCTCATAGGCTACGGCGCAAATTATATCGCTCCTTCTGGAATATTCGCCGGCTTTATCGGCGGAGACGCAATAATGGCTTTAATGCTTAAGAAAAAAATAGGACTCGATTTTAAAATGGGGTTTTCCGCCGGTCTGGCGGCAAAAGTCATAGAATTTGCGGTGTTTCTGCTTTTTGTTTATACCGGCCTTATACTGGGGTTTAAGTATTTTTACATGCCGCCGGAAATATGGTATATGCTGTTAATCGCCGCTATATTCGTCGGCGCGGTAACCCTTGTTTTTTTAATTAATCCTATAATCGACAACAGATTTTTTACCAAAATTTTAAGATATCTGACGAAGTTTAAATTCCTGAACGTTTTAATATTTAAAATATTAAAGCATACAAATAATTTCGAAAAAGAGCTTCATCTGTTTTATATGAAAGGAAAAAAATATCTTTTTTTAAGCCTGTTTTTAAGTTTAATCGAAACAGCGGTTTTAATATTTCAGATATGGCTTTTAGTGCATTACCTAGGCATTGATATGGGTTTTTCTAAAACGCTTTTAATATTTTCGGTTTCGATGCTTATTTTCGCGCTTCCTCTGGCGCCGGGTTCCGCCGGAACTTACGAGCTTTCGCAGGTAGGGTTGTTCGACGTTCTCGGTCTCGGCTCCGAACTCGGCCTTACTTTCAGCCTTGTAATGAGGGCGGTCAACCTGCTTATGGTCGCCGTTTCGTTTTTTCTAATTCCGCATTACGGGTTTCATTTTTTTAAAAAACAGGAATATAAGGACGGAGACGGCGGGGAAACGATATGAAAATATTATATTCTTTATGCAGCTGGGGGCTGGGACATGCTACGAGAGGGCTGCCGGTAATAAGGAGGCTCATTAAAGACGGCAACGAAGTTATCGTCTATACGTACGGAAGGAGCCTCGAACTTTTAAAATCCGAGCTTAAAGACGGCGCAAGGTATATTGAAACCGTTCCATACCCCTCGCCTTATTCGGATAAAATTGGTTTTGCGTTCAGGTTCGTAAGGGTAGCCCCTAAGATTATGCGCGTAATCAAGGAAGAAAACAAAGAAGTTTCCAAGATAGTCCGCGAAAACAAAATAGGCCTTATAATCTCCGATTCGAGATTCGGCTCCTATTGCAGGTCGGTCCCCTCATACCTTATATTTCATCAGCTAAGGTTTATATCGCCTTTAAGGCTTCCTCCCGCAGAGATGGCCACGGAGTTTTACAACCATTACCTGCAAAACAAATTCGATAAGATTATCGTTCCCGATTACGAAGAAAATTCGCTTTCCGGCGACCTTTCGCATAACCTCAGGTATTTTAAAAGAGAAAACATCGAATATATAGGGATACTTTCCGATTTCGAAAAAATAGAAACGGACGAGGACATCGATTACCTGCTTTCGATTTCAGGGCCGGAGCCTACGAGGACGGCGCTTGAGAAAAAACTATTTTCCCAGATTCATCTTTTAAAAGGCAATATCGCAGTCGCGTTAGGAAAGCCCGGAGAGTTCACGAAAGAGACCGCAGGAAACGCGACGGTATATTCTTTTCTCGAAAAAGCGAGGCGCGACGAACTTATGAACAGGGCAAAAATCGTCGTTTCGAGGTCAGGCTACACAACCGTAATGGATGTCGCCGAAATTGACAAAAAGGCGTTTTTTATTCCCACGCCGGGGCAGACCGAGCAGGTTTATCTGGCAAAACATCTGGAAAAAGCCGGATTTTTTCATTCGGTAAAGCAGGGAAAACTTAAACTTGACGCGGATACCGAAAACGCATCGAAATACCGCGGGTTTAAGCCGCTGTGGAAAACCGCCGATAGCGTGGAGAGGCTTTTTAAGATAACGGGCGTATCGAAGTAAATATTTTTTTAATGCGGGGGTTTTTTTAATGGTTTCCATAATCATACCGGCGCACGAGGAAGAAAAATATATAGGCGCGTCCATAGAAAGGCTCTTAAGCCAGAGCTCGGCCTCATTCTTAAAAAAGGGTGAAGACCCGGCGGATTTTAAGAATTTTAAAAACGCGGGCAAAACCCTCTGCGAGGTTACCGTGGTAGTTACGCGCGGAGAAGACGATACCGAAGGAGCCGTCGCTAAATATCCGCTGGCAAACCTTATATCGGGAAACTTCAGCGGGGTTTCCGAGGCCAGAAACGCGGGCGCCGCGGTTTCCAGAGGCGACGTTTTTCTGTTTCTCGACGCCGATACCCTGCTTAACGACGGCTTTATAAAACGTCTCGACGGCTTCGGCGGAAAGACCGATTTCATAGGAACTTCAAGGCTTCTGCCCGATATTAATACGGCTAAAGCGCGTATTTTTATGTTCGGCAACAACATAGCGCATATGCTCTCAAAAACGTCAATGGCGCTTATATTCTGCCACAGGGAAGTATATAAAGGCGTTTCCGGGGGATTCGACGAAAGAATGCCGGCGGGCGAAGACTTAAAATTCATTAATATAGCGCTCAAAAACGGAGCAAAGTTCAAATATCTTGGCGATATAAGCGCGGTAACGTCCATGAGGCGCTTCGAAACCAACGGCTATTTTAGGACAGCTATCGAATGGATGGGCGGATATTTCTTTAAGCCGCCTGAGCATTACGACGTCGTGAGATAAGACAAATTTTGTCATATGGCGGCAATTTTTGTCAATGAAAGAATATCCGCATAAGTAATTTAATTAACTGATAAATAGTTGCATTCCGCCTTCCGTATAAAATTTATTTATTAATTAATAAATAAATATTGTTGACAATTTTTGCCTTTTTGTAATATGATTTAAATGTAATTTTAAATTTAACGTAAAATAAATGTTATTTTAACGGGTAGATTTTTAAAAGTTTACGCCGCAAATACAGCAAAAATTTTGTCTTTTTCGTTAAATTTTTAAAATGGCACGGTATTTGCTATTAATCTAAATAACATTAATTAGAATAATTATTTAGAATAAATTTTATTTAAAGCAATTCCACATATAATTAATTTTAAAAAAAAGGAGGCAGTAAAAATGAACTTTAAAAGATTTAAAAGCTCTAAAGGCTTTACGCTTATCGAGCTCTTAATCGTCATAGCCATTATCGGCATCTTGGCGGCTATAGCGATACCGACGTATATGAGCTACGTCAACAGGGCAAAAGACAGCGAGGCCGCGACGAACCTAGGCGCCATCTTTACGTCCGAAACGGCGTTTAACGCTTCAAACTCGATGTTTATCAGCGCCGGAGTTACGGAGAACAGTTCACATAATGTGGGCAGTTGGACGGGTAAGGCTCAGCAAAGCACTCCGCATCCGTTTTATGCCCAGGCTGATATCGCTACGGGAATTCCTCACGATTCCCCGCCTTATTCATGCTCCGCCAATGCTCTTTCCGGCAGCGCCGGTCCCGCTACCGGCGGTTTTGCGGATATCGGTTTTTTACCGGTAGGCACGCTGTATTTTTACTATCAGGTTATAGCAGGCTCTACGCAGGGTACCGCAAACAGCAGCGCCCCCACCGCCGCCTCGATTAGCCTTAACTCTACAACCTGGCCTACAGCCGCAAACGGAAAATGCGGTCCGGGATATACGGCTATAGCCGGAACAAACTTTACCGGAACAAATTATCAGGTTTATGCCGTAAACGATTATACGTCCAGCTCCGGGATTCTCGAGGGAACAAATTACTAATTCGAGATATTTAATGTAAAGTTATTAACGTTCGTCGTCCTTCTTAATTTCGATTAGGAAGGACGATTTTTTAATTTTTCTTTTTTAAATTTAAGAAATTTATGAGATTTTTTTCAAAATCCGAAAATGTATCCGTAATTTTTTTTTATATAATAACCTTCGTTTTAGTAACTTTCCCTTTAGTTCTTTATTTTCCTTCCAAAATGCCCGGAAATTCAGGGGACGAATATTTAATGTCCTGGTTTTTCTGGGAATTTGAGCATTACGTCTTCGTTCTTCATAAGTGGCCGTTTTTTACCAACCTTGCGTATTATCCGCACGGGGTTCCTCTTTACGTTTCCACGTCCATGCCGGTTAATTCGCTTATCGCTTCGGCCGCGTATTATTTTTCCAAAAATCTGATACTTGCCTATAACCTTATATTTTTCGCATCTTTCATATTAAACGCCTATTTTGCTTATTTGCTTGCGGACGAAACAGTAAAAAATAAAACCGCCTCCTTTTTTGCGGGGACAATATTTGCAGGCTCTCCTATCCTTATAGAACAGGCGAGATGGGGGGATATAAATATCTGGAGCGCTTACGGGCTGCCGTTGTATATTTTGTTTTTTAACAGGCTGTATAAAAATCCGAACCTTAAAAACGCTCTTTTTGCGGCATCCGGATTATTTCTGGCCACATATGCGGGTTTTTATGAATTTACGGTAATGCTGGCGCTTTACTCTATTTTTTTTATTTTATATCAATTTTTTAAAGAAGATAAGCTGCTAAGGTTAGGAAAAAACGAACCTGCCCTGAATGAAAACAATAAAAAACCGGCGGAATTGGATTTGAGGGCGGTTATTAAAAATTTCAAAAACAGGTTTCCGGAAAACCCCGTTTTTAACGCGAAATATCTTAAAAATCTTGCCGTAATGCTTTTTTCTTTTATCGCCATTGCTTCCCCTTTATTAGGTCCGGCAATATATTACGCATATATAGACAAAAGAATTTTATTTTTTAATCCGGATATGTTTTCCATAAAGGCTTATTCGGCGACGCTGTTTGCGTTCTTTTTTCCTCCTTTTTTCAATCATTTTCTTCTGCCGTTTACGACGGCGGTTTACTTTAACCCGGTATATCCGTTCATGGTAAGAGGGGCAAATTCCTTGGATTTTTTGGGATACGTCCCCCTTGTTTTTTTTGCGATAGCCGTTATAAAGGGCTTTAAGAACGTCAGTTTTTATTTTTACGCATTTTTGTTCTTCGTCTTAATGTCTTTGTCTCCCTTAATCCATATAGTTAACAACATAAGGGTTTTCGACCCTTTCGTGTACCTCATAGATATCCTTCCGGTATTTAAAGGAATCGAAGAATCGGGCAGATATATGATTATGGGCTATCTGTTTTTTTCCGTCGTATGCGCTTACGGAATAAAGATTTTTTTTGAACGGAACCTTTTTAAGGGGCGCGCAGTAAAATTTTTATTAATCGTTTTGATATTTTTCGGAATAATTATAGGATACAGTTCTTATCCTTTTCAGATGGGAAGCGTAAAGGTATCGAAAGGAATTTATATCCTTAAAAATAGCGAGCCGTACGGCGCGGTTTTAACGATACCGTTTCTTCAGGACGGCTTTAAGATGTATGAGCAGACAATTTATCAAAAACCTATGCTTGCCGGTTTCATTATAAGATACGGCTTCCATAATCTTTATAAGAAATATCTCCCAAAAGAATTTTTTATTTTCAACGGCAAATATTACAAAGGCAACAACCTTAATCAAAGGGCGGTTATAAAGCTCGGCAATCCCCGGCGCCTCGCCGAAAATTTTAAATATTTTAAAAAGTTAAACGTAAGGTATTTATTAATTGTAAAAAGTCAGTTAGGGCAGATTTACGGCAAAACCGACAGCCTGAATCTTAAAAAAATCAACGGATTTTTAAAAGACGAAAGAGGAAAGGCTGTTGCAATATACGATTCAAAGCGGACGATGGTTATTAAACTTAAATATTAAAGGTATCATTTATTTATTTTTTTATAACGCTTAAAAGAAAATAGGAGGCGTAAAAATGAAAATTAACGGACCTAAAGATAGAAACGGTTTTACTTTAATAGAGCTGCTAATAGTCATAGCAATTATAGGCATTTTGGCGGCTATAGCCATCCCTGCTTACATGAATTACGTGGATAGAGCGAAGGACAGCGAAGCAAAAACAAACCTCGGCGCCATATTCACCGACGAAACGGCATTTAACGCGGCAAATTCGGCGTTTATCAGCGCGGGAACAAGTTCCGCGCCTTCGTCTTCGTGGGGCAAAGGAACCCTGTCGCCGGTTCACGTTTTTTACGATGCCATTTTAACGTCCGGCAAGGGAGTATATTATCTGGATAACGCGCCGTATAAATGTTCCGCCGGAGCATTGACCGCCGGAACGGCTTATGCCCCAGCAAATGGCGGTTTTGCCGATTTAGGATTTTATCCTCTCGGCTCGCTTTATTTTTACTATCAGGCGGGAGCGGCTTCCGCGCCTACCGATGCGCCTCAAATTCAGGAGTCCGCTTCGGCTAATCCCGTTGTCAATTCGATTACGGGCGGGGGGACGGCATTAGGTTCTTCCGGAACTAACGGCTATTGCGGCTCGGGGTTCGCCGCTTTCGCTTCTGCCAATATCACCGGTTCCAACTGGCAGATATTTGCCGTCGACGATTTCAGCAGCACCCCTTCTTTGGTCAGCGGACAGGGGTATTAGAAGAAAAATATTAAAATAATTTAATACGGGAAGTTATCGAATTTAATAAAATAATTAAAATTGCCATTTTATTTATTTAAATAATTTGAGCAATCAGGTAAACTATATATATATGGTTTTCGGCGAAGACCTAAAATTCAGCATTTTATTGCCCGCATATAACGGTTCTAAATGGATAGAACAGACGGTTTACAGCATCATGCGGCAATCATATTCTAATTTTGAATTAATCGTTTCCGACGATAACTCTACGGACGGCACAACCGATGCAATAAAAAGCATTAAAGACGCACGAATAAAAATATTTAAAAACGATATTAATCTGGGTTATCCGTCTAATTTAGAGAAAGCCCGATTGCTGTCTGCCGGCGACAGCCAGATTATATATCTTATGGGACAGGACGATATACTGGCCGAAGACGCTTTGTTAAAAACTTATAATTGTTTTAAAATCGGCAAAGAAATCGGCGTCGTCAGCAGAGCATTTTATAATTTTACCGGGGATGATTTTTACCGGGGGATAAGGAATTATGCCGGACCTTTAAGCGGCAAGCCCTTTGATATAATAGATATATACGACGAAAACCGGCTCTGCCTTTTAATGGTTTCTTTGGCTCAGTTTTCGGGGCTTGCATACCGTAAAAGCTACATCGAGACGCCTTTCCATAAAAATGTTTTTACTTCCCACATTTACCCTTTTTTAAGCATATTAAAGAAATATAAGGCGGCATATTTAAACGATTATCCGGTTGCGGTCAGATTTGAAAGCTCTCAATGCGCCAGAGTTTCTTCGATATATAAAATTTCCCCCTTGCAATCATGGGTAGATATGTTTAACGATATTTTTGAAGATAAAAAATATGCCGGATTAAGAAAGGCGTTGATTAATAAATTCGGAGCCGGAATCGAAGGGATTTTACAGATTAAAAATTACGGGCAAACCGGAAATTATTACAGGGAAATATCGCTCTATATAAAATACCGGCCTAAAAATTTATTATCCGTTAGATTTTATATGTATGTTTTCGGTTCTTTGCTAATGCCGAAACGGTTATTGATTAAAATAATAAGCTATTATAAAAGGCATATTCTTTCTGCCGGCATGAAAAACGTCAGAATTAAATACTGAATGAAAAAATACCTGCAAATTCTTTTTTTTATAATTTTGGCCATTGCCGTTTCGTCATTATGGCTGTCCGCCCTTTTCCATATCTCCAACCTCTGGAGGGGGGACAGCGATAACGCTTTTGCCCTAATGAACGGATACAGCATCCTGCAGGGTAATTTTTTATTGAAAGGTTACAGTTCCGTTTATCTTAACATATCGGCCGATACATATTTTTACGCCTTATGGATTAAGGCGTTTGGCTTCAGGCCTTTGCTTATCCATATAATCCCTTTGTTTCAATTCATAGTTTTAATTGCCGCGGCGGTTTTTTACGTTAAAGAGGCGGGCGGAAATAACCCGGAAGACGACGAAATTTCAACGAAAATCGGTATTTTTATGCTTTTCGTCTTTCTTGCCATGCCCGTAAAGGCGTTTGCTTTTTTTATGCTTCAGGGGATGCATGTCTCGACGATAATCTTATCTTTAATAGCTGTTTTTATCCTTGCAGGATTTTTAAAAAGCGAATCCGGCGGTTTTTTTAGGCTGCTCCTGTCGTTTTTTGTCTTAACAATAGCCATTATAAACGATTCCTTGACTCTCGTCGTATGCGTAATGCCGCTTCTTTCTGTTATGGCCGCTTTCATTTATACGGCTTTTAAAACAGGAAAAGGAGTTAAAAAAAGCCGTATTCTGTTATCCGCTCTTGCCGTTATATCGGCAGTCACATTAAAAAAAATAGTAGTTTACGCATTTGTCGTTTCCGGAAGGCTTAGCGTAAAGCCGGGAGGACCAGCGGCAGCTTTCGTCCGCCTAAGGGATTTTCCTAGGAATATTTATTTATATTTTAGCGGCTTGTTAAGGCTGTTCGACGCTAATTTTTTCGGAAAAAATCTTTCGGACAAGTTTACTTTTATAAGCTTATCGAAATTTGCGATAATAAGCCTTATCCTTATATACACTGTTCCAAAATTGATAAAAAAATTTTTAAATAAGTTCAAGGGAAAAGAAGGTCGTAATCATGAATATTTCTATTCCAAAGAATTTATAGATTTTACGCTTTTGTTTGGCGGGATATTTTTAACTTTAGCTTTTTTACTAAGCAACATACCGGAAAACAAGGCTTCCGCCAGATACCTTACCCCTCTTGCGGTTTACTGGCTCATTCTGTCCTTCAGGAATATTCCCGCCGCCGTTTCAAAATATTACTCCCGCACCGGATTCAAGCTGACAGCCGCCGCCGTTATAATCGTTTACTCGGTTTCTTTTATATATGCCTCTTTGACGCCTATTCCTAAGAGCCCCGAGAGGGCTCTGGGGAATTGGCTTCTGAAACGCAATTTGACACACGGCTACGGTTCCTACTGGGATTCGGGCATCATAACGCTGATGACTTACGGAAAGGTTACCGTAGGGCAGGCGGCCCCTATACTTTTCAACGGATTGTTTCATCGGTACGACTGCTCTCCCGAGAAGAAACGATATGAAAATAAAAGATTTTTTGTCGTATATTCAAAATATTTCATATATCAGGGGGTAAATAAACAAAGTATAATATGCAGGTTCGGCAAGCCCTCAAAGATTTACGTCGAGGATTTCCAAGGAACTTCCGGCAGGGCTTACGGAAGAATCGCCGGTAAATACTCCAGGCCTCCTTATGTAATAATGGTCTATGATGACGGCGCAGGCAAGGGAAAAAAATAAAATGAAGCCGTTTCATAAAAACAAAATATCCGTCCTGATGCCTGCCTACAATGAAGACCCAAAGATTTACGACAATTTGATTTACTGTTTTTGCGTATTCGAAAAATTTGGATTTTCTTTCGAGATTATTTTAATCGACGACGGCAGTACGGATAATACCGCGGATATGGCATTAAAGGCGGCAAAAGAGCACGGCGAAATAAGATTGGTTTCAAATGCTAAGAACACCGGCAAAGGTTTTGCTTTAAAAAATGGTTTTGAAAATTCCACAGGAGACTTAATCGTATTTTTGGACAGCGATTTAGAAATAGACCCTTTTCAGGCGGGAGGGCTTCTTAAAGCGATGGAGGATAAAAATGCAGATATAGTTATAGGCTCGAAAAGGCATAAGGATTCTTTCATTAAGTATCCCGCAGAAAGAAAAGTATTGAGCTTTGCCTACTTTATGATGATAAAATTTATGTTCAACCTGAACGTAACGGATACGCAGGCAGGCATAAAAATATTCAGGAGAGAGGCGTTAGAATATGCTTTTCCTAAAATATTATGCAAAAAATACGCGTTCGACGTCGAAATTCTTGCGGTAGCGGCGAAGAAAAAATTTAAAATTATCGAAGAGCCGATTAAAGTAATTTTTTCCAGAAATACTTCGTGGGGAAGAATTAAAATAAGAGATATATGGGATATCGGCATAGACACAATCGCCATCTTCTACCGCATGAAAATTTTACGCTATTATAAATAATTATTTTTTTGAGCCTGCCGCGAATGAAAAATATGTTGCCGCTTGACAAATATTTTGTTTCCGTAATAATACCTTTGTCCTGCATAAACGATTATATTATGGAAACGCTCGCTTATATATTTAGAATGGATTTTAAAAATTTTGAAATTATTATTCTGCCTGACGATAATTTAGAGCTTAATTATCCCAATACGACGGTAATACCCACGGGAAAGATAAGTCCGGCAAAAAAAAGGGATATAGGGGCTCGATATTCTAAAGGCAATATTCTTGCTTTTATAGACGACGACGCATATCCCGATAAGATGTGGCTGACTAACGCACTGCCTTATTTTGACGCCGAAGATGTAGGAGCCGTGGGAGGGCCCGCCGTAACGCCCGGCGAAGACGGATTCAGTCAGAAAGTTTCGGGCGCGGTTTTTCTCTCCAAATTGGGCGGGGGCAATCCGGAAAGGTATTATCCGGTTGGAAACGCAAAAGAAGTGGACGACTGGCCAAGCGTTAATTTATTGGTCAGAAAAAATATATTCGACGGGAACGGCGGATTTGATTCTGAATACTGGCCGGGAGAAGATACCAAATTGTGCTTAGATATCGTCAATGAAGGGAAAAAAATTATTTACGCACCCTCCGCCATAGTTTATCACCATAGAAGGACGGGTATCTTAAGCCACTTAAAACAGATAGGCAATTACGGTCTGCACAGAGGATATTTCGCAAAAAAGTATCCAAAAAATTCTTTAAAGGTTTATTATTTTCTTCCGACTTTATTGGTTTTATATTTTGTCCTGCTTGCGCTTGCCTCAATATTTGCCAAAGAATTGCTATTGCCTTTTTCAGCCGGCTTGCCGATATATATAGCGGCGTTATGCTGTGCATTTTTCGATATCGGGAGAAAGACGCGCGATTTTAAAATCGCGCTGTTTTCTATTTATTACATATTTTTTACGCATATATGGTACGGCATAAGATTTTTTTACGGTTTTTTTATAATAAGGGATTTAAAAAGCAGGCTGAGGCGATAGGCTATATAAGATAAGTTAAAACAGAAATTAAGAAAAAACGGAAGGAAATTAATTAAACAAAATAGAAATTAAAAAGATAAATAGAAAAACCAATAAACAGGCAAGTATATGAAAATATCGATATCGTATCCGCCGTTGGAATCTGAGAAGGGAATCGCCCTGTTATCTCAAAACAGGCAGTTTCAATGGTTTAAAGACCCGACTTATATATATCCCGTTATTCCCGCAAGCGCCGCCACGCTTTTAAGCAAAAGCGGATTCGACGTATTCTGGGACGATGCCGTTGCCGAAGGAATTTCTTATAAAGACTGGCTTATCCGTATTATAAAAGAAAAGCCGGACGTAATAGCGGTTGAAACGAAAACCCCGGTTGTAAAAAGACACTGGAAAATAATTAACGAAATAAAGAATAAATTCAGGCATGAATATTCCGGCGGATTTGAGCCGTCGGTCGTTTTGACGGGAGACCACGTTACCGCGCTTCCCGAAGAATCTCTTTTAAACTCGGAAGCCGATTTTATCGTTACCGGCGGAGATTACGATTTTTCGCTGCAAGGTTTATGCCTGTATTTAAAGTCCTTAAGGTCTTCTGCGCCCGCAATTCTAAAAACGCCCGGCATTTATTACAGGGAAGGCGCCCGGATATCTAATACCGGGCGGTTTGTCCTATGCGGCGACCTTAACGGCCTGCCGTATATTGACAGAAAGTTAACCAAATGGCAACTTTACGCCTATATGAACGGAAATTTTAAATATCCTCCCGGAACTTATGTAATGGCGGGACGGGATTGCTGGTACGGAAGATGCAGTTTTTGCTCGTGGACGACCCTTTTTCCCGGTTCAGGATTCAGGTTGGTTTCTCCCGAAAGGCATCTGAATGAAATCGGGAAACTCATAGAAGAGTTAAAAGTTAGAGAGATATTCGACGATAGCGGCTGCTTCCCTATAGGGGGCTGGCTTAAAGAATTTTGCAACAAAGCGATAGAAAGGGGATATAATAAAAAAGTAGTTATGGGATGCAATATGAGGGTGGGAGCGCTAAGCCGGGAAGACTGGCATCTCATGAAGAAGGCTAATTTCAGGTTTATTCTCATAGGCTTGGAGTCTATGTCCCAGAACACCCTCGACAGGCTTAATAAGGGCATAAAAGTATCCGATATTAAAAATACGATTAAAATGGTTAAAAATGCGGGGCTGGAGCCGCATATCACTACAATGGTAGGTTATCCATGGGAAACAAAAGAGGAAGCCTTAATGACCGTAGATTTTGCAAAATATTTATTTAAAAAGGGGTATATAGATACCTTGCAGGCGACGATAGTAGTTCCGTATCCCGGCACGCCCATGTTCGAGGAGGCAAAAAAAGAGGGCTGGCTTTTAACGGAAGACTGGGACAGATACGATATGAGAGAATCGGTCTGGAAAAGCCCGGTTTCCAACGGCGATATTTTAAAATTCACCCGTTCGCTTTATACATCGGCGTTAAGCCCTGCCTTTATATTGAGAAAGATTTTTACCGTAAAAAATATTTCCGATATAAAGTTTTTATTTAAAGCGGCTAAAAAAATGCTCGGACATTTTGCGGATTTTAAGGAGTGATATGCATCCCTTGGTTTCGGTTATAGTTACGACAAAAAATGAAGAAAAAAATATCGGCATGTGCCTAAAAAGCATAAAATGCCAATCGTATCGGAATATCGAAATTATCGTCGTCGATAATTATTCCGGCGATAAAACTAAAGAAATCGCGGGCAGATATACAGATTTGGTTTACGATAAAGGAGACGGCATGGCCGCACAAAGAAATTACGGAGTGGGCGTTTGCGGCGGAGAATATATTATATATGTAGATGCAGACATGATTTTGGCGCCGTTTACGATTGAATCATGCGTCGGCGTATTTAAAAGTAATCCGTTAATAACCGGACTGTATATACCAGAAATAATAATAGGCAGGCGATTATGGTCTAAAATCAGAAGATTCGAAAGGTCTTTTTACGATGCTACCGTTATAGACGCCGTAAGATTTATCAAGAAAGATGTTTTTATTAAAGCCAAGGGTTTTGATGAAAGTTTTTCGCCTTTTGCGGACTGGGATTTTAACAGAAAAATCTCTGTTCTGGGAGAGCCCGAACTTTTAGGCGCATATGCCGTACCAGATTATTTAAACGGGGCTGAAAACCATTTTGAAACAGAGGTAGAAAATTTTTTAGTTTTTAACGGTTTTAGTCGCGAAGATTTAAGCAACAAATATAATAACGTCATATTTCATAACGAGACAAATATGAATTTATCGGGATATCTGCGCAAAAAGTCGCGTTATATAAAAGAAGATTACCATAAATATATAAATAAATGGGGTAAAGACGATATTATCGTCAGAAAACAATTCGGTTTGTTTTACAGGTATTTTAAAATATTTACGGAAAACGGAAAATGGAAAAAATTATTGCGGCATCCTTTTCTGGCTATTTATACGCTGTCTTTTAAAACGGCAGTCGGGTTAATATATCTTAAGTTCAGGCTGCCGGGAGGCGGAGGGCATAATTAGTCAAGGGCCGATTTATATTATTTCCCTGGACGGCGCAATATTAAAAATTCGCATTTTTTATTTGGATATTATCGGTAAAAGGTTTTAACGAAAATCCGGCATATTAAACGTTAAAGAACAGGAGAAATTATGATAGATAATTTAATGCGGAAAATCGATTCGAGAGAGGCAAAGATAGGAATTATAGGCCTTGGATATGTAGGTCTTCCCCTTGCGGTAGAATTTGCAAAAGCAGGCTTTTCTTTAACGGGATTCGATACCGACGCTAAAAAAATTTCTAATTTGAAAGCGGGTAAAAGTTATATAAAACACATCCCTTCTGAAATAATCCTGAAAATTCTTCCCGGTTTTACGCCTACAACGGATTTTTCCGGATTGTCCGATATGGATGCAATTATTATTTGCGTTCCAACCCCTTTAGGCAAACACAGGGAGCCAGATATGAGCTATGTATTCGGAACGGCCGAAACAATAGCCGGCCGCTTAAGAAAAGGACAGCTTATAACGCTGGAGTCAACGACGTATCCGGGCACGACTGACGAAGACCTGAAAAGAATTTTAGAAGCGACCGGTTTAATAGCCGGCACAGACTTTTTTTTAGCTTTTTCTCCGGAGAGGGAAGACCCGAATAATAAAAATTATACTACGAAGACCATTCCCAAAGTAGTGGGAGGCCATACGAAGGAATGTTTAAAAGCGGCAAAAGCCCTATACGATACTGTCGTGGAAAAGACCATACCTGTTTCTTCCGCAAAAGTAGCGGAGGCCGCTAAACTTCTTGAAAATATATACAGAGCCACTAATATCGCCCTCGTTAACGAATTAAAAATGCTTTTCGATAAAATGGGCATAAATATTTGGGAAGTCATAGAAGCGGCCGAATCAAAACCTTTCGGATTTCAGGCTTTTTATCCCGGACCCGGCCTCGGCGGACACTGCATACCTATCGACCCGTTTTACCTGACGTGGAAAGCTAAAGAATATGATTTCTCTACGAGATTTATAGAACTCGCGGGGGAAATAAATACCTTTATGCCCTACTACGTAGTCCAAAAAACCATAGAGGCGTTAAACGAAAGGGGGACAGGCATGAATGGCGCCAGATTGTTAATATTAGGCGCCGCCTATAAAAAAGACGTGGACGATATGAGGGAGTCGCCTTCTTTAAAATTAATTGAACTTTTCAGAAACAAAGGAGCAAAAGTCAGCTATAACGACCCTTATATTAGAGAGATACCGATATTAAGAAAATATAATTTAAAAATGGCCTCCGTGGAGATATCCTCCGAAAATCTATCGTCTAATGACGCCGTCGTCATAGCGACGGACCATTCGGTTTACGATTACAGGTTCATATACGATAATTCAAAATTAATAATCGACACGAGAAATGCAATCAAATCAACCGTAAACGACGTAAAAATTATAAAAGCGTGAAAAAAAGAGGAAATATATGAAAAAATTTGCACTTATAGGGGCGGCGGGATATGTAGCCCCAAGAAATATGAAAGCCATACAAGAAACCGGAAGCGACCTTCTTGCCGCAATCGACAGGTGCGATAGCGTAGGCGTAATTGACAATTATTTTCCAAACGCCGATTTTTTCGTCGAGTTCGAAAGATTCGACAGGCATGTTTATAAACTTGGAAGGCATGGAAGCAGGATAGATTACGTAACCGTCTGTTCCCCCAACTATTTACATGACGCTCATATAATATGGGCGTTGAGAAGCGGCTGCGACGTGATTTGCGAAAAGCCCCTTGTCCTGAATCCTTGGAATTTAGACGTTTTAGGAGAAATAGAAAAAGAAACCGGCAAAAAAGTGTATAATATTCTCCAGCTTAGGGTGCATGAAGCAATTATCGGCCTAAAAAAGAAGATAGACGGCGAATATAAGAATAAAAAAGAAAAATACGATATAGATTTAACTTATGTAACCTCGCGCGGAAAATGGTATTTTACGGCATGGAAAGGGGATTTGTCAAAATCGGGCGGTGTGGCTTCAAATATAGGAATACACTTTTTCGATATGCTTATATGGATATTCGGGCAGGTTAAATGCCATGAAGTCCATTACTCCGAACCTTTGAAAAAAATGGCAGGCTACGTGGAATTGGAAAGGGCCAACGTTAGATGGTTTTTATCGGTTGACAACGAGGATTTGCCGGAAGAAGTTAAGGCTAAGGGTATAAGAACGCACAGGTCTATAACGATAAACGGCGAGGAATTAGAATTTTCCGAGGGATTTGCCGACCTTCATACGATAGTGTATAAAGATATATTAAACGGCGCCGGATACGGTATAAACGATGCGCGTCCCTCGATTAATCTTGTTTATGATATCAAAAATGCGTGCGTGACGGGACTAAACGAAAAAACCCATCATTTAGCCAAGGAAAAATTAAATGGAAAGTAAAAAATATTTTATGCACGAATCAGTTTATGCCGACGAGCCCTTTAGTATAGGGAATGGAACAAAAATATGGCATTTTTCTCATATTTTGCGCAATACCGTGATAGGCGAAAACTGCGTAATAGGACAAAACTGCGCGATAGGGCCCGATGTAAAAATAGGAAACGGATGCAAAATTCAAAACAACGTGTCTATTTATAAAGGCGTAGAACTTGAAGACGAGGTTTTTTGCGGTCCTTCCTGCGTATTTACGAATGTTTTAACGCCTAGAGCGTTCATAGAAAGGAAAAATGAATTTATGCCCACGCTGTTAAAAAAAGGAGCGGCCATAGGAGCTAATTCGACCCTGATATGCGGCAATATTATAGGAAAATATGCGATGATAGGAGCGGGAGCCTTAGTTAGCAAAGACGTTCCGGACTATGCTTTAATGGCGGGAGTTCCCGCAAGGCAGATTGGCTGGGTATGCAAATGCGGTACGACCCTTAAGTTTAACGATAATTATGCCGCATGCGGTTATTGCCGAAGCGAATATAGCTTAGGAAAAGAAAACATAATCGTTATTCGCGAAAAGATTTAGAATGAAGCAGATTCCCATGCTCGACCTTAAACTCGAATATGAATACATGAAAGAAGCCATCGACGCCTCCATTAAAAAATGCCTTGAGCATCAAAAATGGATACTAGGCCCGGAGGTAAAAGAGCTTGAAGAAAAAATCGCGGATTATGCGGGCATAAAACATTGCATAGGTGTTGCTTCGGGAACGGACGCCCTGCTTTTATCGTTGAGAGCTTTAGCTTTAAAAACTAAAGGAGAAGAATATTTTAGCAGAAGCGACTTTATAATCACGACGCCTTTTACTTTTACGGCAACGGGAGACGCCATACTCAGAGCCGGCGCTACGCCGCTATTCGTAGATATAGACCCCGAAACTTTTAATATTAGCCCCGTTAAAATAAAAGAAGCTTTAAGTAAATATAAAGGAAAAGCCGTGGGCGTAATCCCCGTTCACCTTTACGGCAATCCATGCGATATGGATAAAATTACGGCCATAGCGAAAGAAAATAATATATTCGTTGCGGAAGATTGCGCGCAGAGTTTCGGAGCCAAATGGAGCGGTAAACGGACAGGCTCTTTCGGCGATGCCGGATGTTTCAGCTTTTTCCCTTCAAAGAATCTCGGCGCATTCGGAGACGCGGGAGCCGTGGTTACCGACTGCGACGAAACGGCCGAGCTTATACGCATGCTTATAAAGCACGGCGGAAAAGACAAATACGACGCGGAACATATCGGATATAATTCAAGGCTCGATACCATACAGGCGGCGGTTCTTCTTGCAAAGTTCAAATATGCAGACGGATTTAACGAAAAGAGAAGAAAAATAGCAGAAATTTATAATGAAAATTTAAAAAATATTAACTGGATTAAACTTCCCGTAGAGCAGAAAAACGGTTATCACGTTTATCATCAATATACGGTAAGATTAAAAGAAGGAAAAGGGAAAAGAGACGAACTTCAGAAATATTTGAGCGAAAACGGAGTTCAAACGGCGGCGTATTATCCCCTGTCTCTGTATAAAATGAAAGTTTTTAAAAAAAGATGCGAAATATACGGCAGTTTAAAAAATTCGGAGATTTCGGCTTCCAGCGTGCTTAGCCTGCCGGTAGAGCCTTTAATGGAAAATGGAAAAGCGCAATCGGCTGCCGATTATATAAAATTATTTAGACTTTAAAGGCGCAGAAAAGAATAAATAATATGAGATATAAGGTTTTATTTTTGGCCGGCTGGTATCCCAGCAGGGTTAATCCGGTCGCTGGCATTTTTATAAAAAATCACGCTGAAGCCGTTTCCATACTATGCGACGTAGCTGTTTTTTTTGTTACGGCGGACCCAAACCTTAAAGAAAAAAAATATGACGCCGATTATTCGGCGGAAAATAATATTCCTACTTTAAGAATATATTACAGGAAATCGTCCGCTCCTTTAATTTCAAAATTTATAAATCTCTATAGAAACATCAAAGGATATTATGGCGGATTAAGGATTTTAAAACAAAAATTAGGCCGTCCGGATGTTATTCACGTAAATGCACCCAATTTTTATAACCTGGCGGCGTCTTATATTCTAAAAAAAATAAAAAAAATACCGTTTATTGTCAGCGAACAATGGACCGGTTATTCAAATGAAGACGGAAGTTTTTCGCGTACGCCTTTCATTGCAAAGGCATTAATCGGAGCGGCTATTAAGAAGGCGCAGGCGGTTACCGCGGTATCGAATGCTTTAAAAAACGCAATGTTAGGGCACGGCCTTATAAATAATTATTTTGTCGTCCCAAACGCAGTCCGTTCCGGCAAAGATTTTTATTCGGCCGTCGACGAAATAAATAGCGATAAGAAACGCATTATTCACATATCTTTATTAAACGACGAGCAAAAAAATTTAAGCGGCATTATAAAAGCCGTCAAATATATTACCGACACTAAAAGACGCGATTTTGAATTATATGTAGTTGGCGACGGACGGGACAGGGGCAAATTGGAAGAACTTGCAAAAAATTACGAATTATTGGGTAAATACATATTTTTTCAAGGATTAAAAACTCCGCAAGAAGTTCCAGAAGAATTAGAAAAGAGCGATTTTCTTGTAATGAACAGCAACTACGAAACATTTTCGGTCGTTGCCGCAGAAGCTATCGCCTGCGGGACGCCCGTTATCGCTACAAAGTGCGGAGGACCGGAAGATTTCGTTACGGAAGAAACAGGGGCGTTAATAGAACCGAATAACCATAAACAACTTGTTGACGCAATTTTATATATGCTCGATAATTGCCGTAAATACGATAAAAAGAAACTTCAAGAATATGCGAAAGATAGGTTTAACTATGAATCCGTAGGAAAACAGTTTTATATGATATACTCTTATGCTCTTTATAAAAAAAATATCATTTCTTCCGTATTTAAATTCGGGAATAAAAAATTGCAATATTACAAAACTTTTTTAATAAAAGCCGATAATAATCTTCATGAGCAGGTGGCGGTAAATCTGTTGGAATATCAATATTCTCCAGCTTCAATCCTTGATTTTGGATGCGGAGAGGGAGCCCTTTCCCAAAGGCTTAACGACATAGGATTTGACGTCGTTTCAGCCGATGCGGATAAATCCGATTTTAAAGCGGACACTACGTTTGAGCATATCGATTTTGAAAGCTTCTTAGAGATGAATAAATTTGCGGAAAAATATAAATATAAATTTGATATTGTATTGAGCATAGAAGTTATCGAGCATCTCGAGAATATAAAATTATATTTAAGAACCGTTTCTAATGTGTTAAAGAAAGGTAAAATTTTAATACTTACCACCCCAAATCCATCGTCTTGGCTTTCGCGCCTGTTTTTTTTATACAAAGGCATACCCCATCAGTTTGGTAAAGATGATTTATCGAATTACGGACATATAAATCCGATATTTTATATAGAATTGGAATATTTGCTCGGGCAAGAGGGTTTTGAAATATTAAAAGTTTCTCCGGGCGGTTTTTTGCCACGCTTTTGGATTGCGAAAAATTTTAAACAAAATATGCTAAATATCGCCGGTTTTTTGATATATCCTCTTATTAAAGGGCTTAAGGACGGCTGGTGCACAATAGTAATTGCGAGGAAAATTTAAATAAATAAGCTAAAGGGGGACAGGAAAAATATTTCATAAAATTTTAAGTACATTCGGAACAAACGTCATCTCCGCAGTATTAAGTTTTTCAATTTTAATCATTACTACGAGATGCCTTGGAGCGGAAGGACGGGGCTCAATAAGTCTTATTACCGCCACTATAGGGATAATCTTATTGTTTAATAATTTTGTCGGCGGCCCCGCCCTTGTTTATTTAGTGCCGAGAAAACCCCTATCGCATATCATAATACCCTCATACATATGGGCAGTATCGGTATTTTTTTTAAGCTATCTTTTTTTGTCCTTTATTCATTTGGTTCCCAATAAATATATTTTTCATGTCGAGCTCATTACGTTAATATCTTCTTTTGCTTCTATAAACATAATGGTTTTACTCGGCAAAGAAAAAATTTATGTAGTAAATTTAATAACATTGTCCCAGATAATATCAAATTTCGGCTTTCTTTTATTGTTCTTTTTTGCCTTTAAATATGTGAGCGTGCTGTCTTACGTATTTGTTTTATATTTTGCATCCGCGTCCGCATTTGCGATAAGTTTTATTATGATTTTAAAATATCTTAATTTTACGAATATATACGGATTATTAAATGTCGTCAAGGACGTAATCAAATACGGAGGAGTCGCCCAACTCGGCAATGTCATCCAATATCTTAACTATAGATTAAGTTATTATATATTAAATTACTTCTTAGGCGCTTCCTTCGTCGGTATTTATTCCGTAGGAATAGCCCTATCCGAGGCGGTATGGTTAATCGGGAATAGTATTGCCTACGTGCAGTATGCGAAAATATCCAACACGAAAGATTTAGGCTATGCAAGGGATATTACGGTAAGGTTATCAAAGTTCAGTTTTATTATTACCTTCACCTGCCTAATATTTCTTTTGCTTATCCCTTCAATTTTATTTACGGCAATTTTCGGCAGGGATTTCGGTCCGGTAAAAGAGATAATGTTTTATCTGTCCCCGGGCATAGCGTCGTTCGGCTTAACGATTATAATAAGCCATTACTTTGCCGGAATAGGCAAATATTATGAAAATACGATAGCCTCGCTCATAGGTTTAATCGTTACCGTAGCTTTTAGTTTTTTATTAATTCCAAAATACGGCTATATAGGGGCCTCTATTGCGGCAAGCTTATCTTATATCGCCACGTCTATTTTTCTAATTTTTCGGTTTTTTAAAGAAACGAAAATGTCATTCAAGGAATTTTATGTAACGAAAAAAGATATTAATTTTATGCTGTTAAAATTGGGTATAAAAAAATGTGCGGGATAGCCGGAATCGTTTTTAAAGAGCAGAAAAAAACGCAGTTTCCCGTTATAGCAAGTAAAATGCTTGAACACAGGGGGCCGGACGACGAAGGGTTTCTGGCTTTTGACGGGAAATGTGCGGAAAAAATTAAAGGCTGGAATATAGATAAACCCGCTAAGATGGCATTAATACACAGAAGGCTTTCCGTTATAGACATTTCGGATAACGGCAGACAGCCTATGTCAAGCGAGGACGCCAGATTTCACATCGTATTTAACGGCGAAATTTATAATTATATAGAATTAAGAAATGAGCTAAAAGTTAAGGGATATAACTTTTTTTCAAACTCCGATACTGAGGTTTTGTTAAAAAGCTGGATGGAATGGGGGGCAGAAAGTATTAATAAATTTGTCGGAATGTTCGCTTTTGCTATTTTCGACAAGATAAAAAATGAGCTATGCTTAGTAAGAGATTTTTTCGGCATAAAACCGCTTTATTACGCTTTCGACGACAGTTTTTTTGCGTTTTCGTCGGAAATTCAACCTTTGCTGAAATTAAATAAAGCTCGCGGGAAGGTAAATCCTCAAAGATTATATGAATATTTAAGAACCGGAATGACTGATTACGGCGGCGATACGATGTTTTTAAATATCAACCAACTCGCGCCTTCGCATTATCTTAAAATAAAGCTTAACAACCATAAGGAATTAGAAATAAAAAGATATTACGAATTAAAAACCGGCAAGATTTTAGATATTTCTTTTGAAGAAGCAAAAAAAACTGTAAGAGAACTTTTTCTGGAAAGCGTTTCGCTTCATTTAAGAAGCGACGTGCCGGTCGGAACCGCATTGTCCGGCGGCGTAGATTCTTCGTCAATAGTTTGCGGCGCAAGATATCTTGACCCCCTACATGAAATCCTCGCATTCAGCTTCATACCCGACGAACCTTCCATATCGGAGGAAAAATATGCCGACATTGCATCGGCTTACGCAAATGTTAAAATACATAAAGTATTTATAAAACCGGAAGATTTAATTTCCGATTTGGAAGATTTAATAAAGGTCCACGGAGAACCCTTCGGAAGCACAAGTATTTATGCGCAATACAGGGTTTTTAAACTTGCCAGGGAAAATAATATCAAGGTCATGCTCGACGGTCAGGGGGCAGACGAAATTTTAGGAGGATACGCGCCTTATACGGCCGCAAGGATTGCTTCCCTTGTTAGAAGCGGAAATTATGCGGAGGCATTTGATTTATATAGAAATGCGCAAAAGTTGCCGGGCAGAAACGGACTATTTAAGAATACGGCCAAGTACTTTATACCGGAATTTTTTAAGCCGTTAGCTTATAAAGCCGTAGGAAATGATTTAATTCCAAAATGGATAAATAAAGGATGGTTTGTTAAAAATAACTTAGTCTGCAAAATAAACGAAGAAAGTTATAATTTTAATATATTTAAGAATGAATTATTAAAAGGTTTACAGAAAACATATATTCCCGCGCTTTTACGATATGAAGACAGGGATTCCATGGCTCATTCAGTCGAAAGCAGAGTGCCTTTTCTGACCGTAAAATTAGTCGAGTTTATGCTTAGCCTTCCCGAAAAATATATTATCAACAAAAACGGCGAAACAAAATATATATTCAAAGAAGCTATGCGGGGTATCGTTCCGGACAAAATACTCGACAGAAAAGACAAGATAGGTTTTGCCACCCCGGAGAAGAAATGGCTGCAAGCTGTTTCTTTAAGGGTGGAAGGAATGTTAAAAGAAGAATCACCTTTTTTAAATATGAAAGAACTAAAAAATGAATGGCGCGATATAGCTAACGGCAAAAAACATTTTAATTTTAGGGTATGGAGATGGTTAAATCTTATAAGCTGGTCTAAAATTTACGAAATCGAGGCCTAAATAACATGAAAATAGCCGCTGTCGTCGGCGCCCGTCCGCAATTTATTAAAGCCGCCGTAGTTTCAAGAGAAATCAGAAAAAACGCGAAGGTCAAAGAAGTGATAATTCATACGGGTCAGCACTACGATGAAAATATGAGCAGGATATTTTTTGATGAACTCGGCATACCGCATCCGGATTATAATCTTGGCATATGCGGCGGCACTCACGGAGAAAATACCGGAAGGATGATAGAATCCATAGAGAAAGTTTTACTGAAAGAAAAACCCGATATGGTTCTGATATATGGCGATACGGATTCAACTCTGGCCGGCTTTCTCGCAACCGTTAAATTATATATCCCCGTCGCCCACATAGAAGCTGGATTAAGGTCTTTTAACAGAAAAATGCCGGAAGAAATAAATAGAATTATTACAGACCATGCGTCCGATTTATTATTTGCGCCGACGGAAACCGCCGTTAGAAACCTTTTGAATGAAAAAATAGACAAGGATAGGGTTAAACTTGTAGGGGACGTTATGTTCGATGCCGCTATTTATTACGGCAAAAACGTGGAAGAAAGAAGTAAAATATTAAGCCGGTTAGATTTAAAACCTAAGGAATACATGCTTCTTACTGTTCACAGGGCAGAAAACACAAATGAAGACAACTTAGAAAGGCTAAAAAATATTTTACAGGGAATAGCCGATATATCGAAAGACACAAGCGTGATTTTCCCTATCCATCCCAGAACAAAAAAAATTATCGAAAAAATAGATTTAAATCTACAAAATATAAAAGCTATCGGGCCGGTTGGATATATCGATATGATAAATTTGGAAAAAAACGCAAAACTGATAGCCACAGATTCTGGCGGAATACAAAAAGAAGCTTATTTTCATAAAGTGCCGTGTATAATATTAAGGGACGAAACGGAATGGGTGGAGCTTGCGGAAAACGCTTTTGCCGTATTAACCGGAGCGGAAAAGGAAAAAATAACGGATGCTTTTAGAAATTTTAAATTTAACGATAATTACGATACGGCTAAGTTTTACGGCGACGGAAAGGCGGGCGAAAAGATTGCGGAGATTGTTTTAAAATGAAAATATTAATTATAACGCATTATTTTCCACCTTTGAGCTGTATAGCATCTTTCCGGCCGTATAGCTGGTATAAGTACTGGTCGGGTATGGGGCATGACGTTACCGTATTAACTACAAAAAAAAATAAGAACGGGAATAATCTAAATTTAGATTATTCCGGATTAGGAGCCATAGAAGAAATACCCAATAAGTCTTATCAATTTTTATCAAAAATAAATACTAAAAATTTAAATTCAGGAATTAACGGAAAAAATAAATGCCAGAATTTTAAAAAAAATAAAAATTTTATTTTGAATTTTATGAATAACAGAGGCATAGTTTCATGGGATGCGCGATTTCCAAATATACATGATTGTTGGTATAAGGATGCATATAAAGCGGTTTCGTCCCGGAAATGGGATTTGGCCGTATCGACTTTTGCGCCTTATGTTGCGCATTTGATAGCATATAGGTTGAAAACCGGGGGAAATACAAAGTTCTGGATAGCGGACTACAGGGATTTATGGACGCAAAGTCACATGTTTAAAGGATTATTTCCTTTTTCCATGCTGGAAGAATATTGGGAAAGGAAAATAAATAATGCCGCCGATATTGTTACCACGGTTAGCGAACCGTTGGCGATACAGATAAGGGAAAAATACAAGCTGAATAATGTACGGGTTATCGAAAATGGTTTTGATTCCGATGATTTAAAAAATATACCTGAAGAGCCTTACTGGAGCGACGGAAAAATAAGGCTTGTTTATACCGGAACTATTTATGAAGCCAAGAGGGACCCTTCTCCGCTTTTTGAAGCCGTAATGAGGATTGCCGAAAGCGGTTTCGCTAACTTATTAGATAATTTTGAGATAATATTTGCAGGAGTCGCCGGCAACCTATATCAGCTTGTAAATAAATATAATGTACAAAAATGGGTAAAATATTATGGCTTGGTAAAAAGAGAAGATGCTCTTAGGATGCAGAGGGACGCAAACGGTTTGATATTTTTAGAGTTTGACGGGGCAAGCGGCATACTTACGGGCAAATTATTCGAATATTTATTTTCCGGCACAATAATTTTAGGAATTGGAATATCGGGACAAGAAGGCTCTCCGGGCAAAATTATAGAAGACGCAGAAGCGGGGCTCGCGCTAGGGAAGGATGCGGATAAAATTATGGAAACTCTTATAAGTATAATAGACGGTAAAATAAACCGTAAAGTTGCTCCCAAAATAGAAATACTGCAAAATTATACGAGGGAATATCAGGCAAAAAGAATGTTGAAACTTATGGATATCGCTATCAGCGGGGAAGCCGCCCTTAAAAAATCCGAGAGCGTAAAATAAACTGCGTAAATCCCTCCTAAAGCCGCCGCCATATTTCGTCTATTTTGTCTATGACCGTTTGGACGGTTATGCCGGAAATATCAAATCTGTCGTCATAGCCGCCGCCGGCGGTTTGCGCCCGGTAAATATATTTTTCGACGCTGTTTGCTATTTCGGGGTGGAAGACGATAAAATAATTATCAGAAATATCTTCCGGATAAGGACTGAAATGGCCGTAACGGTCTTCGCCGGCCGATATCGTCAGCACAGCGGGATGCGCGGCTTTAGCGGCGGGATGCGCATGGTGGTGCGGGTACGCATTGGCGTTTTGCGCTGACGCAACGCCATGGGAACGGGAATAAGCTCCCGTGCCTGCGCCGCCGGCATCCGACGCATTAAAAGTAAAAGCGGCGCGTTCCTGATGCGGGCAGAAGGAGGCGGCGATAGCAGCGCCGGAAGAATGAGCCGGCATGGGCTCCGAATTATCGGGAGAAACGGATAGCGCCATAGCTATGTGGGGAGCCATAGTTTCGTTGGAAACGACCAGAGAAGCATTTTTTATAACGTAAAGCAAATCGACTAGAGAAATATTGCCGACCGCGTTTATAAAAGAAACATTCCATTCGCCGCAGTATTGCGCAAATTTCAAAGCGTCTTCCGATTCCTGCCTGCCGCCGCATAAAACGGTTTCGCATCCGTATTTTATCTTTAAATGTCTTGCGGTTTCGGCAAAATTTTTTACCGGCCATTTTCTGTGTTTGACGCTTGCGCCTATAAAGAAAGCCGCGTATAGAGCCGGCAGTCCGAGTTTTGAATTCAGTTCTTTATTTTCGGCGGGATTTAATTTTATAAACGGTTTTTTAATGTCTATTTTTTCGCCTAGTATTTTTTCGAAGAAATTTTTGTTTTTATAAAATTCAAATAATATTCCTTCGGGGTCGGAAATCAGGCCGGTATAAATTTTTTCGAGGATTATTTTTTTATATGATTTTATATGTCTTTGGCGGGGCAAAGTTTTAACGCTGCCGAACTTTTCTCCGGCTTTTACAAGAAAAGCTAAATCGTTGTCGGCGTTAAAAAAATCTCCGCTAAAAGGGTGGATAAGGACTTCGTAAGAGCCGGACGTAATTTCTTTTATTTTTTTGTACCTGTAAACGAAATCCGATGTAAATTTTTTTCTGTCAACCCAAATAAACCCATCCGCAAAATCTTTATCCAGAAACTCGGCCAGTTCCTTCCATGCGGCGTTGCCGAGGAGAGAGATTTTATAATTTTTAAATTTCACGCTATTTTTTAAAATCTCTATAAAGTTTCTGCATAAAATATAATCGCCTATACCGTCGTGGCGGATAAGGAGAATGCGTTTTTCAAATTCCTGCGGCATGGCAGCGGACGCGGAAACCTGAGTTGAAGGGGAAACCGGCGCGGACGCGGAAACCTGAGTTGAAGGGGAAACCGGCGCGGACGCGGAAACCGTTCCGGCGGCTTTATAGCCCTTGCCGCCGCCGGATATTTTATTTTTTAAATTTGCGCTTGCGTATTTTATATAATTACCGGATATAACGGCCAAATCTATCGGAAAATAAATAAAGAGCTTATAGAAAAGCTTGCAAGAGCGCCTTTTTATAGTTTTTACCGTACGCGGTATTTTAAGCATAAAACTTTTTACGTTAAGATAAAATAATAAATATAATTTTATCGGGAATATTTTTTCCGATAAAGGGCCTGCGTTAAATAACCGCCGGTTTTATAGCCGGTTTTATCGTTGTTTTTAACTTTAATCGTTTTTAATCAAAGTTATAGTTAGTATAATATCCGATTATAAAAAATTAAACAAATATTGCTCTCCCCCCCGAAATTGAAGTTAAAAAATTTCTTTTCCGGACGAACCGCCCGGATACCTAAGGCTTTAAAAAATATCCGCCTATGCGGGAACGACGAACGCAAAATTTAAATTTCCGCCCGGCGGACGCCGTTAGTGGGTAAGCGGGAATACTGCGTCTATAATATATTGAAGCAGTTTTATACATTTCTACCTGTAGTCCCGGGTATTATGTTTATGTTGCATTTAAATTTCTTAATCGTGATTTTTACTATTTTGACTATTTTGACGATATAATTATTATAATATAATGGTATAATTAATATAGCATATACGGAATATCCAGCATATTCAATACGGCATAATGAAACCGGACGCGAATTAAATTTATTAAAAACTTGCGCCTGATTCGTTTTAAAGCCCTAAAATTTTTTAACAGGAGGCCTAATCTCAATGGATGATAATAACCGCCCTCAAAAAGCCGTTCCTATAAAAGACGGCGTTTTTTATACCGGAGCGTTCGACCCGGATTTAAGAATATTCGATATAGTAATTCCCACCAAACACGGAACGACCTATAATTCCTATTTTATTCAGGGTTCGCAAAAATCTGCCCTCATAGACACGGTCAAGCTTAACGCAAAAGACCAGCTTATAAACAAATTGAGCGGGATAACGGATATTTCTAAAATAGATTATATAATTATAAACCATACCGAGCCCGACCATTCAGGCGCGCTCCATCTGATTAAAGATATCGCAAAAGACGCGACTCTGGTTTATTCAAAAAACGCGCATCACTTTGTCCGTCATATTATTAAAAAAGATTATAGTAACATTACCGTCGGAGACGGCGATTCTATAGAGCTGGGAGGCAAAACCCTGCAGTTCGTCAATGCTCCTTTTCTGCACTGGCCGGATACCATGTTCACGTATCTGAAGGAGGATAAAATTCTTTTCCCCTGCGACTTTTTCGGAGCGCATTATTGCGACGAAAAAATCTTCAACGATTTAATCGGGGACGGCGATGCGGCTTTCGAAGCGTTTAAATTTTATTTTACCCATATAATGAGGCCTTTTAAGAATTATTCGTTAAGCGCGCTTGAAAAAATTAAAAATTTCGATATAGATATAATCGCACCTTCCCACGGTCCGATTTTAAGAAAAGATTTAAAGAAATATAGGGACTGGTATGCGGAGGCGAGCAAAACCTCCAATACGGAACGAACAGTGAAAAAAATTGCCGTCGTTTATACCTCCGCCTACGGTAATACCGAAGAAATGGCCGGACATATAGCGAAGGGCGCAAACATAGAAGGCCTTTGCAGCGCGGAGTTAATAAACCTGTCAGATGCCTGCATAGAAAAAGTCGTAGATATTATAGAAGATTCCGATGCGGTCATCGTAGGGTCTCCAACTATTAACGCAAAACCGCCCAAGCCGATATTCGATATGATATCGTCTTTGGTTATGCTTAACGTTAAGAATAAAAAAGCCGCCGTATTCGGCTGTTACGGCTGGAGCGGGGAAGCGGTTCAGATGGTGCAGGATATACTGAAAAGCCTCAGGTTCGTTATAGTGCAGGAAGGTTTGAAGGTGCAGATGACGCCTTTCGACGAAGATTTGTTAAACTGCGAAAAATTCGGAATGGAATTTGCCTATAAGATAACACAGGATTCATAAATATTCATAAATACGGGATAAGTTATTTTAAGGCATGGCGTTAGGGCATATTTGCATATTTGAAAACCCGGCGCCGCTGTTAGAAGCAGATGCCTTTATTTGTTAGATGCCGGCCGTTTTTAACGCTTCCCTTAAAGGGTGCGGACTAAATATCAGGCGCCGGGCAAAAGATTGATTCCAAAGATGTTGATAGGATTAACTAAGCTTTTAGATTAGCCGAGCCTTTGGATTCCGTTCTTTCGTTTATAATATTTGAAAAGTATCTCGCGTTCAAACTCTTCGCTAATCCGCTCTAATGAAGCCCAATCCGCATTTCCCGACGATTTCAAGGCTTCGCCCAATTCTGCTATTGCTTTGTCGTATCTGTAATGCAAATCGTATAGAATATGATTTGAGGGGACGCCTAAAGATATCATGGCATTCATTATAGGGCAATTTTTATCGCCGGTGAGATTCTTATAGTCTATTAAATACGGGTCATGCCTGATAATTTTTTTTATATTGCGATAAGAAACTATCTTTATAGCGTATAACCCAAGAAAACTTACAGGACGTTTTCTGCGGCTCAAAGGCTTATCTTTCAAAAAATCCCCAAGCTTATCCGCCGGCATAGGTTTTGCTATCGCATATCCTTGCAGATAATTGACATCCATTACCGAAAGAGCGTCTAATATATCGACGGTTTCGACGCCTTCCACGACTAAATCCACCCTTTTTTCGTCGGCAAGTTCTAATATCGACTGAACAAAATGAAGGTCGCGCGGATTTTCCTCCAAAGTTCTTACGAAGAACTGGTCTAATTTTATTTCGTCCACGGGAAGCTCCTTAAGCCGCATAAGAGACGAATAAGCGCTTCCGACGTCGTCTAACGCAACCTTAACGCCTAAATCTTTCATGGCCGTTATGTGTTGAATAGCTTTATCTTTGCCAAGAAAATCTCCCGTTTCAAGAATTTCTAAAACTATTTTAGAGGGGTCGCAACCGGATTCCAGTATTTTTTTTAAGGATAAAAGATATTCTTCGGAAATGAATTTCGGGTCGATATTAATAGAAACCCATAATTTTTCGGCGGGTTCCCCGATTTCCGACAGTTCCTTAAGGGCTTTAATCAGCACTTCGTTGCTTAAATTAAACAAATTTTTTTCGTTTAACATAGGCAAAAAATTATACGGAGAAATTATATCGCCGTTATCGTACAGGCGCGCAAGGGCTTCTACTCCGGCTATCTCTCCGGTAAAATTATCCATAATAGGCTGATAATAAACCAAGAGGTTGCCGTCTTTTAAAAGTTTCTGCATTTTATTTTCCATATGCGGCAGGGATTCTCCGTAGAAAGCGTAATAACGCAAACGGTTGGCCTTGTTATTTTTGCTCTCGTATAATGCTTGGTCCGCGTAGCGCATAAGGTTGTCGGAGGTAGGCGTTTCTTTGTCTTTAATAGAGCCGTCGTATATATAAACGCCCATGCTTAGGTCAGTCGTTATTTCTCTTTGGCCTTCTAAGACTATGGCTTCTTTGAACGTTTTTTCTATCTTTGCCAATATGCCTTCAAGCTCTTCCTTACTGTTAAAGTCTTCGATTATAATTACAAATTCGTCTCCGCCGAGTCTGGCTATAAAATCTGTTTTACGCAGTGCGTCCTTTAATCTGGCAGAAATTATTTTTAGCACGTTATCTCCGGCAATATGTCCGAATGTATCGTTTATAGGCTTAAAATCGTCGATGTCTATAATAGAAACGGCAAGAAACGTTTTGCGGCGGCTGGTTCTTGCTATGGCCCTTTCCAGTTCTAGCGACAAAGAGCGGCGGTTCGGGAGTCCGGTTAGTTCGTCGTAGAAGGCTTGATACGAGAGTTCTTCCGCCAGCCGGTGTCTTTCGGTAATGTCTATGAGCGTCCATAATATTTGTTCTTTGCCGTTAACCGATTCTTTTAATTTTTGTCCATAAAAATCGGCGTAAATAATAGTGCCGTCGGTTCTGACTACCGGTATATCGCGGCCGAAACCTTTCCCTTCCGCCAATATCGTCCGGGCGAGTTCCCCAACCCTTGCATAAGTGGCATCATCGGGATAAACTTCTCTTGAATTATGGTTATGTAAGGATTCGATGTCTGGATAGCCCAATATGTGGAGGAAAGTATCGTTAGCTTCGAGGAAAATCCTGTCGGGATAGCTGGCGAGCATAATGCCCGCCGAAGTATTGCTAAGAAAAGCGTTTCTTATTTCAGTTTCCCTTTTTTTACTGTTTATAAGGTCTATCCTGTCTAAACCGAATCCTATATCCAGAGCAATTTCTTCCATGAGGTTTTTAAGGTCTTCGTCGAAAAAGTTTTCTTTTGAGTGAAGCAGGGTTAATACCGCCCAGATAACGCCGTCTCTAAATATTGGGATAGAAGCGCTTGATAATATGCCGAACTCTTCCGATATATCGAGCCATGGGCGCATAGAAGCATCATTTCTGAATGAAGGAACGTAAACGGGTTTTCTTGAACGCCATGACCTGCCGACGCTGGAACATCCTTCCGGCACGTCGGGATTTACGGAAATATTCAAGCTCTCTATGAAACCTGATATTCCGAAATGTGATATAAAAAGGACGTTTCCATTTTCGTCCGGTTTTGCTATCCAGGCTAATTTTAAGCCGGTATAATTTACCGCCATAATACAAATAGAGTCGAGGAAGCTTTTTTCATTTTCCGTTCTGCTTATCAGCTGATTCATCTGGGCTAAAAAAAAGTTAAACTCAGTAAGCCGTCTTTGATGTTCCGCTTCTAACGCCAAATGGCGTTTAATGTCGAGCTGGTTGAGAGCTATCCCCAAGGAATTTGTAACCTGCGTAATTATGTTTATTATTTCTTTGGTAAAATAATGCTTGGAATCGGATTGTATGCCTAAAACCGCTACCGGGTCATAATCTAAATTTTGAAATATAGGGAAAGCCATTAAGCTCTTTACCCTTGAAAACGAGGGGTATTTTTCTATGACAGCGGGGTCTAAAACGTGCAAAGGCCCCAGTATCTTTTTTTCCCTGTAAACGATAGAAGCGGGCATATTCCCTAAAATATCTCCGCTATTAAGGGAAGGTTTTATCTGCATAAGTATTTTTTCGTGTTCGGCGTTATCTGCGCATGCGGCAATAGGGATAAAGCAGCCTTTTTCCTTGTCGGGAACTGCTAAAACCGACCCTATGGCGTCCGTTTTGGTAACTATTATATCGACGATATGCCTGTATATGCTTCCGGCGTCTTTTAGAGATAAAACATCCTCCTGCACGCTTATTGCCGCGTCCTGATATCTTTTCAGGCGGATGAGGCGTCCTAAGGCAATCCTTGATATTATGTCTATTGCAACGAATATCACTATAAGCAGAAGCGCCGTTAACAAATAAACGCTTTCCTTATTCCAGAAAAATTTTTCAAGGGAGGAGTTTGTCCACCCGGCTTTAACGAACCACGGGTAGCCTTTTATTTTTTGCGTTACGCCGCCTGAAACCTTGGGCATACTGCCCAGGTTCTTCTGTCTCTTGCAGTTTTTCCATGAGGATATTATTCTGCCGGATGCCGTTTCTATAAGAGCCGTTTCGATATATTTATGGGTATTTATCGAATTAAAATTTGAAAGTATAAAAGGAGAGCCGATGAAACCCAATATCTTGCCCTTTTTATTGACTATCCTTTCGTTCATGGGTATAACCCATTTTTTATCGGTTTTTTGAAAATAAACCGTTCCTACGTAACGATTTGGATAGCCCGATAACGGAACGAAAATAATTTTTTTTATATTTAAATTTAAATTTTTTATGTTGCTTGACCAGACTATTTTGCTCATCGACGGATTAAGAATGTTAACTGCCGCAATGCCGGGGTGATATTTTTTGAAATCCTTAAAAACATGCAATGCTTCCGTGTTTGGAATAAGGTGTCCGTCGTTTATATTTAAAAAATCAGTTCTTAAAAATTTAAGGTCGTGGAAATGGGCGTCTAATTGGGTTTTAATTGCGGAAGATACATCGGAAGCCGTTAGTTTTGAATAGGTTTGCAGGTGTCCTGCGACTGTTTTTTTCAGGCTTAAAGTCTCGTATATAAAAACGGAAAGTACGATACATACGAGAAATAAAAAGAAAATGTGCATTGCCAATATCTGAAGTTTGTCGGTTTTAGATATGGATTTAGATATCGGGAACTTGTCCTTTGTTTTTTTTATTATGCCCATAAAAACAATTAATTTTTAATTAAAATGAAATTTTAGACGGACAAGTTATAACATGACAAGGTTATTCATCTTAATATATAATACTATTATTTCGGCAGACAATCAAGATTGAATTCCTTAACAGATTAAACCCCTTAACAGATTAAACCCCTTAAACCCGCGATAGAAATATTTCGCTCTTTTTATTATATGCAAATACGGGATTTTCGGTTTCCCAGAAAACGGTTTCCGCTTAAGCTAAAAGTTAAAATGGGCAGCCTTTGTTTCCGCGTCGGCGTAAAGCCGTAATAAAATCCGGAAATAAAATTTCCAATGCGGATTCAAGAAGATTAAAGCAGATTTATAGTTAAATTTTAGGCGCGGATTTTTTTAGTATGCTTGTCATAAAATAATGTTGCCGTAAAATAATTTTTATAAGAGCTATAAAATGTTATAATAAAAAAAATTTAATCGCAGAAATGGTAAAAATTATCCGCAGCATAAAAGAACTTCAAAATATAGAAAGCGAATGGAACGCTTTATTGAAATCGAGTCCGAACGAAAACGTTTTTTTGTCGTTTGAATGGAATTTTCTTTGGATAAAATATTTTTTAAGCGGCAAAGATAATCTTTTTATAATGCTTGTTTACAACGATGCCAATGAATTGGAAGCGTTAGCCCCTTTTTTCCTGAAGAGATTTTTTGTTTTTTTTAAATCGCTGATATTTATAAGCGGCGATTATTCCGACTATCTTGACATTATCGTAAAAAATGGCGCCGATAAAGAAAGAATTTACTCCGAAATATTCGGGGAAATCATAAAAAATAAAATTGCGGATATAATTTGCATGAAGCAGGTTTCGGAGGAATTGCTTAACCGTATTAAAAAAAACATTTTCGTACATAACGGGTTAAAATTGAATTATAAAGAAAGCGGCGGCTGTTATTATTTTAATCTGCCGGACAGCATGGGCGATTATATGAAGCGATTTAACTCTAAGCAAAGATACAATATTTTAAACAGGGTCGAAAAAGCGGAAAAAAATAATATCGGGTTTATCGGCTCTTCGACCATAGATAAATCTTTATTTAATGAATATTTAAATTATTTTTTCGACCTGCATCAGAAAAGATGGAACGAAAAGGGGAAAAGAGGGGTGTTTTATAGTAAAAAAATTAAAAATTTTTTTACGGAGTTATTTACAGCATTACACGGCAAAAATAAAATTGCATTGTCTTTTCTGGCGATTAACGAAGGAGCAAACGGCGGCGGCAAGGAAAAGATTATTTCATCGGCTGTTTGCTTCGATTCCGGAAATAAAAGGCAGGTATACCTGCCGGGATTCGATACGAAATATTCCAATTATCATCCCGGTATGGTTTTGACTTATTATATTATAAAAGAAGCTGTGGAGAATAAATACGAAGAATTCGATTTTCTGAAAGGCGGCGAAGAATACAAGCAAAGATTCGGCGCCGTTAAAAGAAAAAATTATAAGCTTTATTTATATAAAAATAAAATAATTTATTGCCTTTATAAGATTAGCTTATTTATCGAAAAAGAAGTTAAAGAAAAATTAAAAGATTCGGCATTTAAAATTAAATTTAAAAATTGAAGATAAATAGCTATAATTTTCCGATAGAAATTAACGCAAAAACTAAAAGACCCCTTTGTTTATATATCTCATGGTTCTTATTATTTAACGGTTTTTTCAATTCCGCCATTCTCCGCCTATTCAGGGAAGCAAACCGGCATATTATACTTCCCGCATGTCAAATAAATTTATAGGCGGCGGGGCGGAGAAGCTGTTAGAAATAGTAAAAATCAAACCGATTATGTTAGAATTATTTAAAAAAAGGCGCGATAAAACGGTCATAAAATCGGAAATCATAATAAGCGATTTTAATATTACGGTTTTAAGAAAAGATATTAAAAATCTCCATTTAAACGTTCTTCCGCCGGACGGAAAAGTGAGGGTTTCCGCTCCCAGGAGAATGGACGACCGTTCGGTTCGTTTTTTTTTAATATCTAAACTGCCGTGGATAGAAAAGCAAGTTAACAGGTTTAAGGAACGGCCGATAGAAACTCCAAAGGAATATATTTCAGGCGAAAGCCATTTTTTTAAAGGAGAAAGATATTTGCTCAACGTTATCGAATACCGGGGGAAACCTTATATTACGATAAACGATAAAAAAAATATCGATTTTTACGTAAGAAAAGATGCGGATTTAGAGGAAAAGAAAAAAGTTTTTTTACTCTGGCAGAAGGAGGAATTAGCAAAAGAACTTTTCGGCATTTTTAATAAGTGGCAGAAAATTATGGGAGTTTCTGCGGAAGAGTGGAGAATAAAGCGGATGAAGACAAAGTGGGGCACCTGCAATACTTCTGCGAAAAGGATATGGATAAATCTGGAGCTCGTTAAAAGGCCGGTTTATTGCATCGAATATATCGTCGTCCACGAATTGGCGCATCTTATCGAGAGAAATCATAATAAAAGATTTATGGCGGTTATGGATAAATTTGCTCCCCAGTGGAGAAGTTATAAAAAAGAATTAAACGGTTTTTAACATAACAATAACAGCCGGCTTATTTTCCGCCAAATTTTCCGCATTCCCCGTTGTTTTTAATAGAAGAATGAATAAATTAAATATAGATAATGAAATAATAATAACTCCTTCAGACGAACTTAAAAAAAAAATAATAACGTCGGAAATATCACATAATAAGCTCTTAAATATGGAGAGGCCGTATGAATGAGGAAACCGTTAATTAGCGGATCAAATATGCAGACGAGAGTTTAAATGCAGTATGCACAAACCCTGCATTATAACTTATTGATATTATTATAGTTCAACGCCAGCAGCATATGTACCGATAACAGCGCCTGATGAGTTTAGTTCCATAACATTACTATCTCCAGAAACAGTGCCAACTGTTCCGTTGCCTTTATTAGCTACCCATATATTCCCGTTGGCTTTGAAGTTTCTAACGGTGAATTAAGGTTCTATATATTTTTTAATCTCGTCAACAAAATATTTAGCCATCGGAAGTATTTCGTCAATGTTTTCTTTGGTTATTATAGAAACTTTTTCATAATCTCCCTTTTGTCTTAAATTAAAAGCTTTATGAAATATTTCGGATAACCCTTTTTTTGAATATTCCTGTTTTTACGTAATCTTTATCGAACAGCGATATTACATGGCTGCGTTTTGACGTTCCCATATATTTTCTTCCAGTAAACCCAAAGCGGCATAAAACATAGCGTAATATAATCTGTTCATTACCGATTCCAAACTCATATTTCCGCTAAGCAAAAACTCAGCTTCTTTTAGCGAGTTATCCGCTCTTTCTAATCGATACCCAACCGGAGTTTTCATATAAAAACTCCATCCTTCTCTATATTTCTTAAAAATGCAGAATCATCGTGTTTCATCTCAAAAATACCTTCTTTATCGGCTATAAAAACCGATATAATGATATCGTCATCGAATCCCGCAATCCAAGCGCAATGGTAAATATAATTTTCAATTTCTGGCGTCAATTTATCCAATGCGATAAATACGTCGAGATCCGAATATTCGTCTTCGGCGTCTCCCCTTGCCCTCGAACCGTAAGCTTTGATTTCAAACGAATTTATTTTCAGGCTTAGCAGGGATTTTAATTTTCTTAAAACGTTAATTTCTTTTAAGGTCATATATTAATTATAAACTATTTGAAAAAAATCATCTTTTTATTAAATCGTTTTAAATATTTAATATTTGCCTGAACCGGTATAATTTCGATTAGCCGCTACGGCTTTTTTACCGGGGAAATAATAATGTTTTAATAAATTTAGCGGGGCTTTAACCCTGAAGCCCATTACTATGACGAGAAATACCAGAATTATTATCCCGTTTATTATAACCTGCAATATTACGGCAGATTTAAAATTACCTTTTTTCTTAAATATAATCAAAAATATTATAAGACTTATAACGACGGAAAATATCCACATCTGTTCAGATTTAAGCGAGCCTCCTATCAACGCATTAAAAATCTCCATTATAACCATGCCTGAAACGTTTAAAAAAACTAAAACCCCTATAATTATAACCAATGCAATTAATAGTATCTGCATTATAATATCGGACGGTCTGTCTTTAGTGTTTGACGGTTGGGACATAAGTTTCCTTTTTGGCTGATACAAAAATATATATGCGATTTATATATAAATTATTATAATAAAATGATGAATTTTATGTAATAATATGCTAATTAATGCTAATTGTTATATGAAAAATGCCCCGTAAATTATGATAAATTAAATTATAATCCGCTCAGTCCATTTATAGCAGCCGTCGTTGCCTTTATTCATTTCTTTTTTGCTTGCAATAAAATTTGAACATTTATACTTTTAGTTTGTAAGATATTGAATCTGGAGTTTATTTAAACTTAAGGATCTTTCCCCGTTCCCTCCAGTTAAGTATTTTAATTATTTTAAAATAGTCTTAACCGAGTGTCCAGTATATTATAGCAAGTTCAAACTAAAGAAATCAGACAAAAATATAACAATGACAACTCTATTTCGGAAAGGCTTTAATCAAACTGTTAAAGATATCGAAAAACTAATGTCGGATTTTGAAAAATCTTGTAAATAGGGCACAGTCGAAAAAAATTAACTGCTTTTAATATGCTGTAAAGCCTTTATTTTGCTGGTGGGCTGTCCCGGGATCGAACCGGGGACCTACTGATTAAGAGTCAGTTGCTCTACCTATTGAGCTAACAGCCCGCGTAATGGATAACGAGTTTGGCGATAAATTAAACCTAAAGCGCATATTGTTATAATCGCGCTCATCCCATTATATATGAGGATATTGTTTTAACTGATAAATTATATACTATTTTTATTTTTTTAGTCAATTCCTTTTTCAATTCCTGTTAATAACTTTTATAATGTCTATATATAAATAACTTTTAATTTGTCTATTCCTTAACTAAAAATAATAATAAACGGGAGATATTATGACAAATTAAAAGTTAAATTCAATAGACAAATTAAAAGTTGACAACATTCCTTTTTCAATTCCTTTTTAAATTACTTGTTAATCCCATATTAATAGCTTTTAAACTTTCTGCGTTAATATACGCTTAGATTTCTATTTTAAATTTTTATAAATTTTAGTGATATACTCTAAAATAAAGAAGCTGTTTTAACGGAAAAGTTTTAAACTTTTAAGTTTTTATCAAATCTGTTTAAATAATGCGTATGCCGGCTAGGCGGCGGAGGCGGATAAAAAATTATCCGGACAAATTTATGATATTTAAAAACAGGCGGGAAGCAGGAATGCTTTTGGGCGATAAACTGTCGTCCGATAAATACGGCGGCGGAAATACGGTAGTCATAGGCTTGTTGAGAGGCGGTATTCCGGTTGCCTACGAAATCGCAAAAAGGTTGAAATCCCCTTTGGAAGTCACGCTTGTAAGAAAAATAGGTGCCCCCGGCCATGAAGAATTAGCCATAGGAGCGATAGTTGACGGAAAAAACCCAAAGGTTTACCTCAATAAGCCGCTGATATCCCGTATCGGCATACCAGAAGAATACATAAGCAGAATTAAAAAGATTAAGCTCGAAGAGATTAGAAAAAGAGAAAAAATATACAGGAGGGAAGAGGAAAAAATAGACGTTCACGGTAAAACGGCGATAGTAGTGGACGACGGCATAGCTACGGGCGCATCTATCATGGTCGTTATAGAAGCGCTTAAAGAAGAACTGCCCGAAAAAATTATCGTTGCCGTTCCAGTCGTCCCCGCCGATACTTTAACGGAGATGAATAAAATCGCGGACGGCGTGGTAGCGCTCGATGCGCCCGAAGAATTTTATGCCGTCGGAGAGTTTTACGAAGATTTTGGTCAGACTTCCGACGAAGAGGTAATCGAACTCCTTCAAAAATCCAGAAAATCCAACAAATAAATTAATTAAGTATAAATAAATAATTTTAATTATTGTGATTAAAGTCAATTTAATTTAATTTTAAATCTGTTAGACTTTATATTAACCGCGCAAGGCGATTTTAATCCAGGTCCGGCGCCAGGCATCTTGGGGGGAAGGAGGGGCATATATCACGCAAACGATAAGCGAAAAGGATTTGTTCGAACGGTTAAAAACCGTAACCGACCCGGAACTTGGGGTTAATATTGTCGATTTGGGACTTGTATATAAGGTAAATTTAAACGAAAACGGAAAAGTGAACTTGGACATGACTTTAACGGCAAGAGGCTGTCCTATAAGCAACGTCATTAAATACGAGGTCGAAGAGGCATTGAAAGGCGTTCCCGGCGTTAACGGGGTGACGGTAAATTTTGTGTGGGAGCCGGAATGGAATACTTCAATGATAAAACCGGATGCGTTAAAAAAGCTGAAATCGGGATAATCCCGCTAATTATACCAAATTATAATTCAATTTATTATAAAACGGAGGACGATTAATCAGTATATGAATTCTACCGACAGTTCCATAAACATATCTTTAAGGCATATTAAAACGGCTCTTATATTTCTGCCGGTTTTTTTTGCCCTTATGTTTTTCGATTCAAAAAATTTTAATTCGTATTTTTTTATGAATGTAAAAGTAATCGCTTTGGTCCATATATATACCCTCGGATTTTTAATGATGATAATCATGGGCGCTTCATATATGCTTTTGCCTGTGGCCCTCGGAGTAAAAATAGCGTATGAAAAGCTTTTTTTCCCGGTTTACTATGCGTTTGTGCTGTCTTTACTGCTTTTTGTTATAGGAATGTATTACATAATAGGTCCTCTGATTGCCTTGGGAGGCCTTTTCCTGTTTGTTTCGGTTTTAATTTATAACGTAAATATGCTTCTAAGTTTAAGAAAAATAAGAAAGTGGGACTATTCGGCCGCGGGAATCGCTTTTGCCTATTTTTATCTTTTTATAGGATTATTGGCGGGATTGTATCTGGCTTTGTCGCTTTATTTCGGTATAGGGTTCAATCTTTTCGACATATTAAAAGACCATATCTATTCTATGTTTGCCGGTTTTACCGCTATGCTTTTTATAGCCGTTTCATACAGGCTCCTTCCTATGTTTTATATGACGAAAACTCCGGAAAGTTTATATTGGAAATCCGATTTCGTCGTTACGAACGCCGGCATAATTACGATATTTGCTTCTTCCATTTTTGCGGGTTCGGCCCCGGTCGTCGAAGCATATTTAAACGAAACGGGCGGCCTGCTTTTAGGAACGGGAATCCTTTTATACTGTTTTATATTTTTTAACCTTATGATTAAGCGGCTTAAAAAAAAGCTCGATATTACGGCTTTTTATCTATTCGGGGCAATTATATTTCTAATTTTTTCGGCGGCCACGGGCTTATTGCTGACGATTGCGCCGCAAACGGAATTAGACTCGTACTCCGGAATAAACGGCATATATTATTCGTTCGGATTTTTGGCTTTATTCGGTTTTGCCGGAATGGCGATTATAGGTTTTTCGTATAAAATATTTCCGTTTTTGATAAGCCTTAAGATATTTGAAAAAACAAAAAAAGGCGCTTACGGCAAACTTTTTTCGGACGAAAAAACTAAATATTTAAAATACCTTATATTCGCGCTATTTTTATCTGGTACGATTTTATGGATATTTTATTTAATTAAGATAGCAGCTTTTATTCTTTTTATATCTTCAGTCCTGCTTTTGTTCCAGATATTTTCCATGGAATGGTAATTCTTATTTCCGGCCCCCCCGTAAAACGACCTCGGAATCGCAGTTCAAAAATATTTATATATTTTTAACGTCAAAGTAAATTTAACCGGCATGCCCAAAATCTGCACGCAAAAGATTTGCAATTATATTATTATGTAATATAATGAATTATACCGTCATAATATTTAATATGCGCTAAATTATATATAATATTATATTACGTATGAAACAAATTTTAAAAAGCTGGCTTGACGATGTATTATCGGAAGCGGGGAAGGCTCGCGGCAATTTAACGGGGCCGGACGTTGCCGTAAATATAGAAGAACTTGGGCCATTTCGCAAACAGCGGTTTGTCGAAACCATAGAGGATTATTATGCCGGAGATATAAAAAAAATAAGACTTGCGTACGAGGCGTCAGGAAAAGAGCTTTACGGATTAATCAACATTATTTATGTCAGAAAGTATTTAAGGGAAATAGAATTTTTTTTCAACAAAAAGCTGTTTTCCGTTCTGCGCTTCTCCGGCGCCGTTTCGAATAAGGAAATTTCGGAAAGCGCAATAGACGATATCAGAAGTATTTTTAATATTATTAACGATTATATCTCGTTAGGCTACCTTGAAGCCTTGGCGGAAGAAGAAAATAAGCTCATAAGCGAGTCTATAGGAAAAGGCTCGACGGAAGAAGAAGGCTTCCCGGAGTTTTTTGCACCCTTTAGGGATTGGATTGGGAAAATAACTGACGGTATTAATAACGAAAAACATGAATTTCGCGCCAAATTAGATATGGACGGATTCGCAGGGAGCCTGCCTGTATTCGGCGAAGAACTATCCGAAAAACTTTCATGGAGGACATTGCCAAATTTAGATATCCTGCGCGGTCGAATGCGGGAAGAAGCGGGCGCGTTATACGATATTATGCAAAAAGGCTTTTACGGAGATGCTGATTTGCCTTATCAATCCTTCATGAAATTTAATATTTTTTTGTTTTTTCTGAGGACTAAGGAATCTGCAAAATCGCATATCGCCGAAAAAATAAAGGCTGAAAAACGCCTTAAGCGCCTCGCCGATTTCAATGCGGCCATGGCTCAAATAAATCAGGTCATAGCGCAAAAAGCCGGCGAGGCGGAGATGCTTAAATCCGTCTGCGAAATAGCCGTCAGATACGCCCGCCTTAAAGTTGCCTATATAGGCAGGCCGGACGACGAAGGAATATTCCGGTTTCTTGCTTCCGCCGGAGAAACCGGGCTCCTCGAAGACGTTTTAATATCCATTAAACCCGATATTCCCGAAGGCGGAGGAACATTCGGTACGGCGTGGCGCGAAAGCAAAATGCAGTACTCGAACTCTTTCTTGAAATCGCCTAATTTAGCAGTATGGAAGGAGCTTGCCGAAAGTTTCGGGATAGGGTCCGTCGCCGCCCTGCCCATTTACAGAGCAGGTAAAATATGGGGCCTGTTTGCCGTTTATCATGAAGAAGAAAATATATTCGACGAAGACCTGATATCATTATTGGATGAAACCGCTAAAGACATATCGCGCGGACTTGACGGCATAGATGACTTAGCCGTGGAGCATGAACTTTTATCGACGCAGGAAGCCCTTTTGAACAACACCGTAGCCGGAATCATAGTGACGGACGGCGGCAGGCGTATGATAAACGTTAGCCAAAGAACGCTTGAGATGTTCGGATACGACAGCGAAAACGAAATGCTCGGCCAATCCTCCAGAATGCTTTATCCTAGCGACGAAGAATACAGGAGAGCCGGAGAAACTTACAGAAGCATTTCAAGTCAAGGAAAGATTCCTAAAAAGTGGATATTCAATTTTATGCATAAAGACGGAACTCTTTTCTGGGTCGAAATATCGGCGTCATCCGCCAACATAAAGGGAAAAGCGGTGACGGTCTGGACTTTTTACGACATTACCGATAGAAAGCTGTTGGAAGACAAACTGAAAGAATCCGAAGAGATGTTTAGGACCCTTGCCGACAATATGCCCGTAGGGCTAGACATGCATAAAGAAAAATTCATATACGCAAATCCCGCTCTTCAGGATATGCTGGGATACTCAGAAGACGAACTTAAGAATATGCACTTCTGGGACGTATTGGCCGAAGAGCATAAAAAACTTGCCAAAAGCGCGATAAAAGAAGGCGTTTTTGATATAAATTACAAGCATTACGTAACGTTTAAAGTATTTAAAAAATCCGGCGAACAGTTATGGGTTTATATTTATGCCGGTTCCGTCCGATACAAAGGCGAGATAGTGAGAATAGCCAGCTTTCTCGACATCACGGAAATGGTCGATTTAAGGAAAATATTGGAGCAGGAAAGGGACTTGCTGAAAGTCCTCATAGAAAATATCCAT
>JAJYHI010000053.1 GCA_021784835.1 bacterium | reverse complement strand
TTTGCGCGAAGAGCGGTAGTAACGAACACGAACACAATATATATAGTTCCGAAGTTTGGATTTGCCTTCCGTTGCGCAAGCATAAACAGGTTTAGTATTTAAAACCGGCAACGGTGTATTCGGAACGAAAAAGAAGACAAGTATTAGAGGTAACTATGGGAAAATTATTGGATTTTTATAAACAGCACCGCCGGCTATTTTTGGCGCAGAAGCACCAGAATACCCGCCAGCAGGAAAGATTCAGGGATATGGTTGCCATTAAATTCTTTGCGTATTGCGAATCCAAAAACGTTTATCATACTGATGGACTTCGGAAGAAAGAACTGATAACGGATTTTTTCAGTAGCACCGAAATGTTGAACAAATCCGATGAATCCCGCCGGAAATATTTTCTCATTATAAGAGAGCTTTATAAAAGGTTCTTTAAAATAACCATAAAAATAAAGGAGTTATTAAAATGAGCGGCAAGGCGTTAAGTATCAAAAACGAATCTAAAATATCGTTTCTGGCAAAAGAAATATCGGAATTTATTAAACGGGGATCTTCCACTGCCGAAAAACTTTCCGCTACTTTAAGAGAAATTAAATCTCAAAGCGGAATTAAAACTTTAAAAGATTTAGAGCAGTCTCATATTAACAATATGATTACAGGATTAAAAAATAACGTTTCATCGGGAAATATATCTTTATCTAACGCCAATTCTTATATCTCAAGCATTAATAATATCGTGAAGTATATAGATAGAGACGATTTACACGTCATTAAAGCGTCTGGCTTCGGACTAAGCCGGAATATATCCGAAAAAGACGGAATCAATAAAGAAAATACGAGAGAATCCGCCGCCGCATTTAAAACTTGGCTTGACCAAAAATACGCGCAAACAAATGATTTATGTTATGCGTCGCTAAAGCATGCCGTTAATATCCAATCTGTTAATTTAAGATTAAGAGAAAGTCTTCAAATTAAATTATTAAATAAAGACTTGTCCGGAAATATTTTAAAAGTATCAGCTAAAGGCGACGGTTCTAAAAACAGCCGCGAAAGAGAAATTAAATTAAATTCAGAACAAAAAAACACTCTTTTGGAAGCAAAAGCATTTTTGAAAGAAAATCATCTAAAAAATCTCAATATAGGCACTATAAAGCAGGGACGAAACTTTGCTAACAACATATTAAAATCTTTCCGCGCAGAAACCAACCTATATTTTCACTATCACGGAGAAAGGCACTGGACATCGCATGAGGCTTATAAGGAAGCGTGGCTGTACAAAGGATATCAAATCGAGTGCAGGGCAAGGACGGGAGGGGGTAAAGCCGAGTGGCTCGGCGGCATATTGGAAAAGACCGGGCTGTCCAAGTCTGAATTTCAAAAAATAGATAAAGAAATCAGGCAGTATATATCGCGAGACCTAGGACACGAAAGAATTGAGATAACAAATAGGTATCTGGGGTGAATTAATTGAAAAATTTATCGAATAATATTGACCCGTTCTGTGTGAGAGTTAGCAGCAGAGAGATTCCAAAAACCGAAGCTACAAAAAAATTTATAGAAAATCAGATTAAAGAATTGCTTATTGACAAATTTTTCCACGCTAAAGTTTTAAAACGCAATCCGGGGCATATTTCGCTTGTTGAAGTCGATATAATGCCGCAGCCGGAAAACATCAAAGAAATCTCAAAGATATGCCGGGAAAAGATAGAATTTAAACTAAGGAAAATTAACGAATGGGAAGAATTTGAATATATGCAAAACGACTTGTTCAAAAGAGAAAAACGAAGATTAAAGAGAAAAGCAAAAAGGAAAAGAAAAAGAATTTTAAGGGCAATATATCGGGGCTTTGCCCCGAACCCCACTTCTTTTTGATGTCAAAAAGAAGCAAAAACCAGTTGGGTATTGAAAGGCAAAAATCAAATTCTCAAGATTTTTTGATAAAACGAAAGAAAAGTAGTTGCCGACGCATCCTAAGCTCGTTTATACACGTTTATATGTAAGACCCTGCATGCTCCGCGATATCTTATCATAAACTGATTCCGGTGCAATGTCCAATCCGTCAGTCCAAGATAAAACAAAGAGTTCCTCATCTATATAAAATTTTAAAAAATAATTCAAATCGGAAAACCTCTTAAATACGCCGCTTTTTTTATATAATCTTCCAAATCCACAATGCCCCGTTTTCCGTCTGCGAATGTTATCTCCAATTTATATCTACCCATATGTTTAGCTTCCTTAATATCGTAATACATAATTAATCCCTTGTTTTTGTTATTTTAAGGGTTCTACCGGAAAAAGGTTTTTATTTTCAACCGCCATTTTCCAACCGCGCCATACGCAGTGGTGGGTGAAAGTAAGAGAATAACTGAATCTTATATCATTAATTGGGGAAATCATTAGAAAGGAATGTGGCTAAACAAGGCAAACCCCCATCGGACTCGCCTCCGGTTCATCTTGCCTTTTTGCATCCAGGCGAGACGACCGTGTCTTTCAGTGTTTGGATTAAGTTTATTGTAAACCTTCTTCACATGTTTTGTCAAATGGAACAGAAACCGGAGTTAAAAATATAATTAATAACTTTTAATATATAAACCTAATTTAAACTTGGATTAATGCTGAAATTTGATATTTAGATGAGGATAATTTTAATTAACCTCGCATTTTTGTTAATAAAGATATAAAATTTATTGTTAAATAATATAGTATGTAAAATAAGATTATAATACGACATGGTTAATTATTATCGGCGATAAAATAAAAGCGTATCTATACTACTAAGCCGCTTAATTCTTTCTTACCCCTGCTCAACAGGATAAAATTGGGGCTGTGACTATAAATTAGTTATTTTTTTTATTTATTTGTATAATATCGTTATTGTTTAAAACTTGCGGTTATAAATAATTATTAAAAGGAGTTAAAGTGGCTTCCGACCTTACGTTTATCACAAACGAAGAAGATAATAATCTTAGGGATAGGTTTAAAACTTTAATAAAAGAAGCTCGATTTTTCGACTGCCTTGTCGGTTATTTTTATACAAGCGGATTTTTTTCAATTTATAAAGCATTGGAAAAAACTGAAAAAATAAGAATTCTTATAGGTATTTCTACTAATAAGCAAAGTTACGACTTGTTAAACGCCGCCAGACGAGAAAAAGAACAAACCCTCCAATTTTCTCATGCTGAAACTAAAGACGCCGTTAGCGGACTTGTCGAAAAAGAGATGGAGGATTCCGACGATAATTATTCGGTGGAGGAAGGAGTACTAAAATTTATTGAATGGATTAGAAGTGAAAAATTAGAAATAAGAGCTTATCCTTCTCAAAATATTCATGCAAAACTTTATATAATGACATTTGAAGAAGGTAATAAAGATAAAGGCAGGGTTATTACAGGCTCCAGTAATTTTACGGAAGCAGGACTTATTTACAACCTTGAGTTTAATGTCGAATTAAAAAACTCAGCCGATCATGAATTTGCAAAAAATAAATTTGATGCCCTTTGGTCGGATTCCGTCGATATAAGCGAAAAATATATTGAAACAATTGAGAATAAAACTTGGCTTAATCAAAACATCACTCCGTATGAATTATATTTGAAATTTTTATACGAATATTTTAAAGATGAATTAAATCAGACGGAAGATGTTTTCGTAAATTATTTTCCCGAAAATTTTAAGAGATTAGAATATCAGGAGCAGGCCGTATTAAATGCAAAGAAGATACTTCTGGAATACGGCGGCGTATTTATTTCCGACGTGGTAGGTCTCGGCAAGACTTATATAGCAACATTACTGTCAGGCCAGCTTGAAGGCAGAACGCTGGTTATAGCCCCGCCCGTGCTTATTGACGAAGCTAATCCCGGCTCGTGGAAGACTGCGTTTTCGGATTTCAGGATACACGCCGATTTTAAATCTATCGGCAAGCTTGACGACCTTATAAATTCGGGTACCGATAAATACAGCAATGTAATTATAGACGAGTCCCACAGGTTTAGAACCGAAAGCACGGTTACTTATGAAAAACTCGCGCAGATTTGCCGTGGAAAAAAGGTTATTCTTGTAACCGCAACCCCATATAACAACTCTCCCAAAGACATATTAAGCCAGATAAAGCTGTTTCAAAAATCTAAGAAAAGCACAATTCCCAATATGACGGATATAGAATCTTTCTTCAACGGATTGGATAAGAAATTAAAAAAATTAGACAGGCAGAAGGACTACGAGTTATACATTAAAACTATAAAAGAAAATACCAAAGAAATTAGGGAAAAGGTTCTTAAATACTTAATGGTAAGAAGAACAAGAACCGAAATAGAAAAATATTTCAATGAGGATTTAAGAGAACAGAATATAAAGTTTCCCGATGTAGAAAAGCCGGAACCTTTGTTTTACCAGTTAAACGAAGAAGAGGATAAAATATTTAGCAGAACAATAGAACTCATATCGAAAGATTTTCACTATGCCCGCTATACGCCTTTGTTATATTATATAGGAAAAATAGGGCAGCTTGAAATAGAATCTCAGAGGAATATGGGAAAGTTTATGAAAATTCTTCTGGTTAAAAGGTTGGAGAGCAGTTTTTTTGCATTTAAAAATTCTATCGACAGATTCATCCGTTCATATGAAATGTTTATAAAAGAATATAAAAACGGAAATGTATATGTAAGTAAAAAATATACCAATAAAATATTTGAACTTATTGAAAATGGAGATTATAGTGCTATTCAGAAGTTGATAGATGAAGATAAAGCCGAAAAATATAAAAGCTCCGATTTTAAAGACGATTTCCTTAATTATCTTGAAAATGATTTAAAAATTTTAAAAGAAATTAAAAATATCTGGCAGAAAATAGAAAGAGACCCAAAATTAGATCTATTTTTGGAAATGCTTAAATCAGATAAAATTCTTAAAAAAAATAAACTTGTTATTTTTACCGAATCTAAAGAAACTGCGGAATATCTTGCCGAGAAATTAACAGAAAAATCGTCTGAAACCGTTATTTGTTTTACAGGCGCTTCGGAATATTCGGTTAGGAACAAGGTTATCGAAAACTTTGACGCAAAGGCGCTTGACCCTAAAGATGATTACCGCATACTCGTTGCAACAGAGATACTGTCTGAAGGAGTGAATCTTCACCGTTCCAATGTGGTTATAAACTACGATATACCATGGAACCCGACCCGCATGATGCAAAGAGTCGGGCGTATCAACCGTATAGACACAAAGTTCGATAAAATATATACATATAATTTTTTTCCTACCAAGCAGTCAAATGACCAGATTAAACTTAAAGAAGCCGCTGAAGCAAAAATTAACGCCTTTTTAACGCTTTTAGGCGGAGATGCGGCTCTTTTAACGGAAGGAGAACCGGTAGGCTCACACGAACTATTTAATAAATTAATTTCAAAACAAACGATAACCGGCGAAGAAGATTCAAATGATAGCGAACTTAAATACTTAAAAAAAATAAAGGAAATACGCGATAATGAACCCAAACTTTTTGAAAAGATTAAGAGACTGCCTAAAAAGGCGAGGACTGCAAAAGCAAACGAGAAATTTGCGAATAATCTTATAACGTATTTTAGGGCGGGGAAGCTTCAAAAGTTTTATATGGCTGACGATTTTAATGAATCTGCGGAACTCGATTTTATGTCTGCCGCAAGTCTTATTGAAAGCGGTATAAATGAAAAAAAACAAAATATTCGTAAAAATATATATGAACTGTTAGATAAGAATAAAAACGCTTTTATACTCGCCACTAATGAAGAAAACGTAGAACCGCAAACCGGAAGAGGAAAGGACAGTGCTTCGAATATTATAAAAATTTTAAAATTAACACTGAAAGATTCTATGAAGTTTACTGACGACCAGGAATCTTACATAAGAAAAGTTATCACGCAATTAAACGAGGGCGGATTGCCTAAGCAGACTATAAAGGAAGCATTAAAAGCTTTAAACAGTCTCGGCAACGAAATACAAAATCCCTTTAAAGTCCTTGCCGTAATTCAAAAAAATATACCCGAAAAGCTTTTAAACCCTCATTATGCGGAAAATAATCCTTTATTATCCGGCAAAAGAGAGGTTATTTTATCGGTTTACTTGGTATCGGAAAAAGAAGTTTGACAGAGTTAAAATATTATGGATAAAGAGCAGGCTAAAAAATTAGTTAAAGAAACCTTTGAAAACAATTTTAATAAGGAATTATTTCTTAATTTTATAAGAAATCTTTGCAATGAAATTGACGAATCCAAAGCTTTTCCCGTCAGAGAGACAGGATATATTAAAGAGGCTTTTCTACCCTACGTTAAAACATACGAACGCCTTGGTACATATACCGACCCGGAAGAAAAGAAAATCGATATTCTGATAGTTTATCTGCAGAAAGAAAATTCTATTGAAAGAGCGCGAACAGCTCAGCGTAATTTTGTTGCAAGGTATCTTCAAAAAAGGGGTGAAAAAGATGCAGCGCTTGTAGCTTTCGTTTCCCCCAGTAAAGACGATTGGCGGTTTTCTTTGATAAAGATGGATTACCGGTTTGAACAGACAGAAAACGGAAAGATTAAAATAAAAGACGAATTTACGCCTGCGCGAAGATGGTCATTTTTAGTCGGTAAAAATGAAAGCAGTCATACCGCGCAGAGCAGGTTCACCCTCATAGTCGGCGATGATGAAAATCCTCCCACCCTGTCTAAACTTGAAGCGGCATTTGATATAGAAACGGTAACCAAAGAATTTTATGCAAAATATTATGCTTTGTTTACGGAGCTTAATGCCCGGCTTGACGATATTCTAAAAACGAATGAGAAAGTAAAGGAAGAATTTAAGGCTAAAAATATCGATGCGTCAAATTTTACCGAAAAACTTCTCGGACAGATAGTATTTCTGTATTTTTTACAAAAAAAGGGTTGGTTCGGGGTCGGACGCAACGAAAACTGGGGAACGGGACCAAAGGATTTCCTGCGCAGACTTTTTGAAAAGAAAATAATTAATTACGTTAATTTTTTTAACGATATCCTCGAGCCTCTTTTTTACGAGGCGCTTGCCCAGCAGCGCGATTATAATTTTTACAGCCGCTTTAACTGCAAAATTCCTTTTCTAAACGGCGGTCTTTTTGACCCCATTAATAATTACGATTGGGTGCATATCGATATTCTCCTGCCGAACGAGCTTTTTTCAAATCAGACTGCAACCAAAGAAGGCGACAAAGGCAACGGTATTTTAGATATTTTAGACCGATACAATTTTACCGTAAAAGAAGACGAGCCGTTAGAAAAAGAGGTAGCGGTAGATCCTGAAATGCTCGGAAAGGTATTTGAGAATTTATTAGAATCCAACGACAGAAAAACCCAGGGTACGTTTTATACTCCAAGAGAAATAGTGCATTATATGTGTCAGGAGAGCCTCGTTAGTTATTTATCGGCAGGGTTAGAAGATAATGTTGCAAAGAATGATATTTCTAAGTTCATAAAAATCGGAGAATTAGTCGGCGAGCATGAAGCTGCTGTTATATTAAAAGAAAAAGAAACGAAGGATTATTCTCATAAAATACCTGAAAGTATTCGCGCTAATGCAAAACAAATAGACGAAAAACTTGCCTCTATTAAAGTCTGCGATCCCGCTTGCGGTTCCGGTGCTTTTCTTGTCGGAATGATGAGCGAGATAGTAAAAGCGCGTAATATTCTCTCTATTTTTATGGAAGGCGGCGGCGATAGGTCGCTTTATAATTTTAAGCGCGAATGTATAGAAAATTCGCTTTACGGGGTAGATATCAATGCTGGTGCGGTAGAAATTGCCAAGCTGAGATTATGGCTTTCGCTCATCGTTGACGAAGAAGATATCGAGCAAATTAAGCCGTTACCTAATCTTGATTACAAAATAGTCCGCGGTAATTCGCTCTTAGGCATAGATTTAAATGCCGACCTGAATTTATTTAATAAAGAAAGCTTTGATGAAATAGAACGATATAAAAATAGCATTATCGAAGAAATAAATCATGAAAAAAAGAAGGATTTAAAAAAGAAAATAGATGAACTGATTTTAAGTATTACCGAAGGTAAGAAAGATTTTGATTTTGAAATTTATTTTTCTGAAGTATTCCGCAACAACGGAGGGTTTGATATTGTTATTGCAAATCCGCCGTATATAAGGCAGGAAAAAATAAAAGAATATAAGCCTTTACTGGTAAAATATGAAGTTTATAACTCTACATCGGATATTTATACGTATTTTTATGAAAAAAGTTGGAAAATATTGAAAGATGGTGGTTTTTCTTGTTTTATATCCAGCAATAAATGGTTAAGGGCAAAATACGGTCAAAAGTTAAGGGAGTTTCTAAAATCAAAAAGCGCAATCTTCGATATTATAGACTTTGGCGGACATAAAGTGTTTGAATCGGCAACGGTGGATACAAATATTATTATCTTTCAAAAATTAAAACAAGCAAATGCTCTTTCTTGTATACCGACCATTATTGATAATATGATAAACGCTTTAAATATACAGTCCGATTTTAATAAAGAACATGATTTATACGATTATTTCGAAAAAAACGGGTTTGAAATAAAGCAAGCATCGCTTGACTTAAATTGTTTTACATTTGGAAACGATGCGGTTATGAATATTAAAGCGAAGATTGAAAAAACAGGGGTTCCCTTAAAAGATTTATTAAAAGAATGGGGCGGAAAGATTTATCGCGGGATTACAACAGGTCTAAACGAAGCTTTTATTATCAATAATATAAAAAGGCTCGAAATACTGAATTCTTGTCAAAGCAAGGAGGAAAGAGAATTAACCGAAAATATTATAAAGCCTATACTGAAAGGGAGGGATATTAATAAATATAGCCATAAGTGGGCTGGTCTATATCTCCTATTTCTTCCTTGGCATTTTCCTCTACATGAGGATAATTCGATTGATGGCTCATCTGAAAAAGCTGAAGTATTGCTAAGAAAAAATTATCCGACGGTTTATTCTCATTTGTTAAGATTTCAATATTTATTAAAAAAAAGAAATATTGCAGAAACGGGTAAAAGATATGAATGGTATGCTTTGCAGCGATGTGCTGCAACTTATCATTCAGAGTTTGAAAAAGAAAAAATTATTTTTTCAAGAATAGTTAAATCACCTATGTTTGCATATGACAATAATGGCATGTATATTAATGATACATCTTATATTTTGACAGGCAAGAATCTTAAATATTTATTGGCCATGTTAAATTCAGGTGTAGTTTACAATATTTTTTATAAATTTTATTCGGGTGGTGGAATAAATGGGGAGATAAAAATATATAAATTAGATGAACTTCCAATTCCTAAAATATCAAAAGAAGAACAGAAACCAATCATTGACATTGTCGATAAAATTTTTCAAGCCAAAGCTAAAAATCAAGATGCGGATACAGGAGATTTTGAACGGCAAATTGACGAGCTTGTTTATAGATTATACAATTTAACCGATGAAGAAATTAAGATAGTCGAGGGAATAACCGATAATTATTAAAGTCTAATTAAAATATCAAAAATTTATTTGCTTATATAATCAAGTCTTAAAAAACGCGGAGATTGATAGCAATGGACTTTAAAGGAAATGTTTTATTAGTTAATTCTCCGCTTTTTAGAGAATCTCAGCATGATTATGATGAGAACGTGATACCGCCTATGGGACTTGCATATATCGCCTCTAATTTAAAAGACAATGGCATATATTGTAACCTGCTTGATGCTGTATATCATAAAATGGGCGTTAAGGAAATTTGTCAATATTTCTCAAAAACCACCCCTTCATTTGTAGGTATAAATATCTTTACAACAAATATGCATTTGGTAAGGGAAATAGTGGAAAAATGTCAAATTAGGACTACATTTATAATTGGAGGGCAAGCAGCAAGATTTCTTTATCAAGAAATTTTTAATTGGAATACTAATAATAAAATAATTGTAATAATCGGGGAAGCTGATTTTTTATTTTCAGCCTTGGTTCAAGATAATGATAATGCTATTAGTTTTGAAAAAGAGTGCAAAAATCCTCCGAGAGAACTTTTTAAAGTGGATGCAGAAAGTCCTTTTTTTCCCAGAGAAATTTCCGATCTGCATCTACATAGGGAGTTCTTAGAGAATGAACCTTCTAAAAATAAGAAGGGCTATAAAGAAGCTTTTATTATTGCCAGTAGAGGGTGTAAATATAGTTGTGCTTTTTGTGCCGCCGCAAAAAATCTGAATAAAGACATTCCGATTAGGCGTAGGTCCGCACAAAGTATAAAAAATGAAATTGCCGAGATTCAAAGCCTATACAATGGCAATGTCAATGCCATTAGGGTGTTAGACGATTTGTTTTTGAGAGATATTGAGTCTATAAAGTTGGCTGGGGATATATTTAATAAATCAGGCCTGTCTTGGCGTTCAATGGCTCATGTTTTATCTTTTAAAGATATCAATGTTGCAACGTTGTGCGATTTAAGAAAAAGCGGATGCATTGAATTATTCATTGGAGTCGAGTCAGGTTCTGAAGAAATATTAAAGAAAATAAATAAATTTCATAACATGATGAAAATTCAAGAAACTTTCGAAAAAATTTTTAAAGCAGGCATAAGTGTTAAGGGTTATTTTATTTATGGATTTCCAGAAGAAACAGAGAATGATATGCATAGAACATTTGAACTTGCTGAGAATCTCAAGGAAACCGCAGAAAATTTTGGAGTAGGCTTTAGAGCAAGCGCATTCAAGTTTAGGCTATATCATGGAACTAAAATTTATAATGATTTTTTAAGCAAGAATAATCATCATGATATAAAAATAACGCCTGATAATGCATTATCAGAGACTACAGATAGGATTTTGTTTAACTTTACCTCAGGTAATTATTCCACCGTAAACGATGATTATTTGAATAGATTTGTTGAGAAAACAAATCTTTTGAAAACTTTTAACCACTAATATTTTTTATTATGAAAACAACATTTGCGTCTTATAGAAGTTTTGGTAAACAATTCAATAGAAAAGCTTGTAATAAATGTTATATACAATGCAAAACCGCTAAACAGGATTTCCATAAATATATATTGAATGAATCAGTAAATACAATAAATGATTCTGCCGATATCATGTTTGTGGGTTTGTCTGCAAAGTTCGATAAGGAACAACAGGTAGTTGAACCCTTATGCAGTTCAACTAATACAGGCAAAATTATTGATAAAATAGAGGAAAGATTAAGCGATAATATAATATCTTATCGGACTAATCTTGTTAAATGCCCGCCAGTGGATAAAAATAATAAATTAAGGTATCCTAATAAAAAAGAAATGGCGCATTGCTTGGAGCATCTATATTCGGAGATTCATCGATTTAATCCTAAAATCATTATAATGTTTGGGGAACAGGTTTCCAATTTTATTATCGAAGCACTGGAGTTAAGCCATAATGCTTTAAAATATGTGTTTTCAAAAACTTATATCAAGGATAATCTAAAGTTTATTGCAACGTACCACCCTTCTTACATGTATGTTTATAAACGTAAAATTATCGATGAATATATTCAGGAAATAGTGGATTTAATTAATAATAAATTAATTTTAGTATATTAAATTAATATTTTGATTAAAATATCTACTATCTTTATAAAGAACTATAAAATATAATAATGAATTTAAATATAACATAAAAATATTTAATACATAGAGCCAATAAAATTAATAATATGTCAGAAGATTTTAAAAACTCCGCATGTTATAAAAAAATATTTTCTTATAGTAATTCAATTCCGTATAGAATTATTTCCAGAGAAAGCGGTCAACTTGAATTTAAAGAGTCCTTTAACTGGAATTCTAAAGAGGAATATGCCAAAACTATGGCTGCTTTTGCGAATACCAAGGGCGGTTGTATCGTGTTTGGCATAAAAGATCATCCGAGAGATTTAATTGGTCTAAAAAATAATAATTTTGAGGCAACAGATGAAGCAAAAATATCTTTATATTTAAATAGCATATTTTTACCGGAAATAATTTTTGAAAAATTTATCACATATGAAAATTCAAAAACTATAGGCATCATTAAAATAGAGGAGGCTAAAAATAAACCGATTGTTTGCGCAAAATCTGGAGAAATATTAAAAGAAGCCGATATTTATTATCGCTATAACGGGAGTAGTTCTAAAATTAAATACGGTGAACTTAAAATATTATTAGAAGCTATCATAAATGAAGAGCGAAAGATTTGGATGAGTCATTTAGAAAGAATATCTAAGATTGGCGCAGAAAATGCCGTTATATTGGATATTGCGAATGGCAAGGTTGAGGGGAAAGGCGGTGCACTTTTAATTGATAGCAAATTAATTCCAAAGATAAAATTTATTAAAGAAGGAAGTTTTAAAGAAGGTGGAGAGCCGACACTAAAGCTTGTGGGCAATGTAAAACCAGTTATTTTTTCTAAAGTTAGTAAAATTGAAAAAGACGGTCTGAAGATAACTAACGATCCAAATGCACCTGCGATTAGACTTGAAGAAGAAGATATGCTGAAAGCAAAATTTCCATTAAATTATGAAGACTTAAAAAAACATTTGAAAGCGAAATTTCCTAATCTTAAATTAAATGCAGAGTTTTATGAGATTAAAAAAAAGTTAATGGAAGATGAAAATCTAAGCAAAAGGCGTTTTCTTGATCCGAATAATCCTGAAGGCCCTAAAAAGGATTTTTATAATAATAATTTTCTGGAAGAATTCGGAAAATATTACCAAGAAAAAAAATAGAAGATTAATAATTTATTATATCCCATCAAATTTATCTGTCGTATTTATTATTTGAAGAATGAAAGATTATGAAAATCAAACAATTCCAAATAGACCCATTTTACCGGCCGTGTTTTCGGCGGCAATGCCGCCGCAGTCTGCTCTCTTCAGATTTGGCCGGAAGATAATCTCCTTCAATCCATCACCGAAGAAAACAATCTCTCGGAAACCGCGTTCTTCGTGCCTGTCGAAAATAACTTCGAATTAAGGTGGTTTACTCCCGTTAAAGAGGTTGACCTGTGCGGGCATGCAACTCTGGCGGCGGCTCACGTCATATTCGAACATATAGGATATTCCGCAGATTATATTGTATTTAAAACTAAAAGCGGGAATTTAACGGTTAGAAAAAACGGAAATATGCTCGAAATGGATTTTCCCTTATATATGCCTAAATTAAGCGTAATGCCGGATTATCTGGCGGAAGGACTTGGAAAAACGCCAATTACGGTGCTTGAAGCGCAGGATTACATTGCCGTATATGACAGCGAAGAAACCGTCCGCTCTATCGTTCCTGACCAGACGTTGCTTAACCGGCTCGGTTTGCGCGGGGTATCAGTTACCGCTCCCGGCGATAATGCGGACTTCGTCAGCCGTTTTTTTGCGCCGAAATTCGGCATACCGGAAGACCCTGTAACCGGTTCGGCACATTGCGAACTTGCTCCATACTGGGCAGACATACTGGATAAAAACATTTTAAATGCCGTGCAGGTTTCTA
>JAJYHI010000085.1 GCA_021784835.1 bacterium | reverse complement strand
GTGCGGTTTTGCAATTTTTGAATCGCTGAAATATCTTCCGGTTATGTTTTCTACATCTTTAGAAACGGCTAAATAAACCGAGGTCTTAGCCCCTTCCTGCGGACTTCTGCCGAAAAACCCTCCGACTGCGCCCCAGCCTGCTTTTAAAAGTTTTGTGTTTATGACTCCAGGATGTAAGCAGTTTACGGTGATATTTTTATCCTTCAGCCTTTCGCTTAACTCGAAGGTAAAAAGAATATTGCATAATTTTGAAAGGCTGTAGGCTCTGTGCCCATCGTATTTTACAAGTTTTACGAGATTGTCGAAATCCATTTTCGAAGCATGCGCGGTCGAACTTACGTTTATTATGCGGGCGGGTTCTCCTGCCGGTTTAATTATTGGAAGAAGATTTAACGTTAGATAAAACATCGAAAGATGGTTTATCTGAAACGTAGCTTCTATTCCTTCCGGAGACAATATGTAATCTTTCAAATAAACGCCGGCGTTGTTTATTAAAATATCTAAACTTTCGTACCTTTTTCTAACCTCTTCGGAAAAACGATAAACTTCTTTTAGCGACAATAAATCACAGACGAAATAATCCAAATTTTTAGCGCCCGTTAAAGAAGAAATTTCATTTAATATTTGTTTGCATTTTTCTTCATTCCTGCCGTGAATCAAGACGGAAAAGCCTTTCTGCGCAAGAATAACGGCGGTCTGCTTCCCTATTCCGTCGGTAGAACCAGTAATAAGAACTGTTTTCATAACTTAGACGTCCTTTCCGCAACGATATTCCTGACGCTTTCGCTCTTGTCGTCTTTCATTAAAGGCAGATATTCTTCGGGAATTCTTCTAGACACGGCTTTTCTTACTAATGCTTCGTCGTCTTTAATCATATCCTTTAAATATTTCGGGTCTATTCTTTCGGCGACCTTAATTCTTACTATCGGCTCTTTATCGTGCATTAACGAAGGCAGAAAAGATTCGTCTATTCTTTCGGCGACCGCATACCTTACCCAGAAAGATTTGTCGTTTAGCATTTTTGGAAGCTCTTTTGCTGATATTCTTTTTGCGACTATTAAACGTACTTCTTTATATGGGTCGTTTATAAGAGGCGTTAAATTTTCGGAGGATATTCTTGAGGCTATTTTATATCTTACGTTTTCGTCCTTATCGTTAAGAGCATGAATGAGATAAGCGGGATCCGCCGTGCTTACGGCATTAAACCGCTCTTTGAAATCGCCGGTTTTTAGAATATTTATAAATTCGCTTTCGGTCATTTTTATATGCGAAGCAGATATAAAGTTAATAAATTTTAATTCTATTTATTTATATTTGTAATACATAATTAATTATATCATAGGGTATTACGTTAAACTTTGCGTGGAAATCTATGATGTTAGACTTTGCGACAAACTATAATCTGCGCTTGAGTTGCCCATATAATTTCATTTTGCCAATCTCCTCTTTCTCTAAGCGTATCTTTCTTCTTTGAGCGGGTCTGCGCCGTTGGAATAGCCTCTTTGCTCCCAGTATCCAAGCTCTTCTTTGTCTAAAAAGGTAATCGTTTTTACCCATTTTGCGCTTTTATATGCATATTTATCTGGAATAACGAGGCGGACGGGGAAACCGTGTTCGGGCGTTAAAATTTTTCCCGCATATTTTAAGGCAAATATCGAGTTGTCTTTTAGAAGAAAATCGGTATCTATGTTTGTGGTATAACCGTCGTAAGAACCTATTAAAACGTATTTTGCATTATTAAGGGGTTTGACTATAGCGGCGAGCTTCTTCGACAAAACGCCCTCCCATTCCGCCGATTCTTTAGTCCAGCCGGTAACGCAATGGAAGTCGTCGGTTACTTTATCGTTACCTATTTTTACGATGTCTTCGTAAGTTAAAATCGCCGGATTTTCGACCGATCCTTGTATCGTAAGCCTGTAGTCGTCGATATTTACGTCCGGAATATATCCTAAATCAAGCTGAATCAGGTCTTCTACTTTTTTTTGGTTTGGCGGAATCATATAATTTTATCTAAGAATATTTTCCACGATAGTTTTAGAATTTTCGCATATAAACATTTTTCTCATATTTTCCAAAGACCTGCCGTGAGCGTCCTTATCCATAGAAGATACGCAGTCTTCTACGATTACAGGGTAAAATCCGCGGTTTGCCGCATCCCTTGCGGAAGATTCGACCCCTATTTCCGTGGCTATTCCGGTAAAAATAAGAGTATTTATGTTCCTGTTTTTCATCATCTGCTCAAAATAAGTTCCGATAAATATGCTTGCCGTAGGCTTCTCGAGCAGTATATCGCCATCCTGCGGCGCTATATCTTCGAGAATATTTCTGTCGCTTGAACCCTTCGCCATAAAATCGGGAAGTTTTGCGGGATCGTCAACGCCGAAACGCTTCATCATAGCGTAATACGACCATGAAGACCTGAACTCTTTTGACGCCGGGGTTATAAGTGTATATACGACGGGAATTTTACCTCTCAAGGCATTTATTAAATTTTTAATATCGGAAACAAATTCCGTTTTATTATATATTCTGGAAACCAAGCCGTTTTGAACGTCCCACGCTACAAGGCAAGAACGCTCTGGATTCAGTATCTCTTTTAAATTTTCGTAGATTTCTACTCCGTTTGCTTTTTTCATAATACCCCTCAAAAAAAAATAATATCATACTATTTTATTCCGTGTTTATTTATCAATAACAAAATAACCGCGTCTGCTTCCCTATGCCGTAGTGAGATAAGCGGGATTAGCCGTGCTTACGGCATTACAGATAAACTTTAATAAATTTTAATTCTAATTCTAATTATTTATATTTGTAATATATAATTCATTATATCATACGGTAACCGTTTTTAATATTCGGTAAATTTTTATATTTTTCTGATATAATTTACTTATTAATGCAAATGTCTGAGGAAAAAATTATGCTGAATATAAAAAGAATTTACGAAGAACCGTCCGATGAAGACGGCATAAGAATATTAGTGGACAGGTTATGGCCGAGAGGTATAAGCAAAGAAAAGGCGAAAATAGATTTCTGGTTTAAAGATATAGCGCCGTCAAACGAATTAAGAAAGTCGTTTCATGAAGCGGCAATAAATTTCAAAGAATTTAAAGCAAAATATTTTCAAGAACTTTCGGAATACGACCGCGCGCATAATTCGTCCGCCGAGCCGAATTCGGGCAATTCGATTGCCGCAATATCAATATTATTAAAAACCGGAGGTAAAGATATAACCTTATTATACGGGCTTAAAGACGAAATAAACAACAACGCCGCGGTTCTGAAAGAATTTATATTAAAGCAAGTAAAGTAATATTGCCATAATATATAGAACCGGCCTTATATTAATTTTTCTAGAAACATTATAAATAATATAAATAATGAACTTTTTAATAGCGCCTTATAATTTTAAAGCCCTTTAGCGGACTGTCGAGGTTAATGCCGGCAGCATTTATAAATATAATATTATCATTCAAAATAACTTATTACGTCTTCGTTCCTGAAAGTTTTTATTTCGTTTACCTTGCTTGCTTTTTTGTAGTAACCTATGGAAATACCGAGCAGAAACTTTTTATTTTTAGACAGTTTAAACGCTTTCCTTAAAACGTCGGGGTATGCGATTAAATAAGCCTGAGGACACGCGCCCAAGCCTAAATCGTGCGCCGCGAGCAAAATATTCTGCGCTAAAAAACCGCAGTCGAAAACCGACCATAGGCCTAAATTTTCATCCATATATATAAAAATGGCAGTCTGGGAATGAAAAAAAACATAGTTGCGAAGGGAAAACTCGGTTCTTTTTTCTTTGTCGTCCCTGTTAATGCCTATATATTCAAACCTGTGCCTGCCGGTTTCAAACATATTATTGTTTTGCTTTTCCGGCCAGGAATCTGGAAAAGGATAATCCGGATTAATAGGGGTGCAGTTTTTCGCAAGTTCGTAAAGATTAGTTTTAATAAATTCGGAGGTTTTACCGGTAGAAACCGCTATCTCCCACGGCTGGGAATTTGCCCATGAAGGAGCTCTCAGCGATAATTTAAGTATTTTGTCTATAATCTCCTTAGGTACCGGCTTGTCTTCTAAATCTCTTTTCGACGTTCTTGAACCTATACATTCAAATAATTCCATTAAGATGCCTCCAGCGGGTTTTTAAGTATATAAATTTTTCCGTTTTTGTAGTTAAAAAGATAAAGCGATTTTTTAAATATATTATTTTTTAAGTTAATTATGCCGCATATGCCCTTAAATTTTTTAATTTTTAAGATTGCATGGTAAAATTTTATACCGCGTACATTTTTATTTTTGGATAAATTAACGATACCGGCGGCTTTAATAATTATTCTTCCTATATCGTAACCTTCGGCGCTAAGAATGTTTGGGGTTTTTCCATATGTTTGCTTATAGTCCGACAAAAAATTTTTAACGATTTTATTATCTGCATGTTTAAAAAAACCGTCCGGAAAAATAGAATTTTCCATATAAAAACCGTTTTTCTCTATAAACCGCCTAGAATCTAAAGAGCTAAGCCCAAATATCGGATGCCCCGTAATGTTATAATATACTAATTGCGTTAAAATCAGTTTCATTTTTGAATTTCCGCCTATCACGAAAAGGCCGTCAAACGGAATATCCGGTTTCGACTTAGTTATGCCGTGCATAAGGTCGTATTTAGTTATTCCAAGTTCTGCTTTTTCAGCTGAAGATACATGAAGATTATTTATACCGTTAAATCTAACTATATTGTTAAAATTATCGAAAAAATCTACTGTGTTTCCCTCATATGCAGTTTGATTTAATAAATTTATACCGTATTTTTTTGTAAAATAGTTAATATAATCTAAAATTTTCGGACCGTAGCCGTAATCGGGATATATAACGGAAACAGATCTTATGCCTTGCCTTTTAGCATATTTGATTTCCGTTTGAATTTCCTGTTTTAACGTCATGCCGTAGCCGAAAACATAATGCGATAAATCTTTTTTAGCGGCTACCGGGGAAGGAGTAATTACCGGAATTTTAAATTCATCGGAATATTTTACAAAATATTTCAACTGTCCGGCAAAAAGAGGTCCAATTATAGCCGAAACGCCTTTTTTGCTTAAAGATTTGAACAAAACGGAGATGCTTGTTTTGCCTGCGCTTAACGGCAGATTGACTATAATGAATTTTACATTAGTGGCTCCGCTTTTCTTTAAACTCAAAAGCATTCCGTTTACAAACTGCTTTCCGAAAAAAGCATAACTGCCTTCTACCGGCATTACTAAGGCTATTCTTATAACCGATCCTTGATTCAATGCATTGCCGTCTTTGGCATCAGCGCTTTTGCAAACATATAACGAAAAGACAAAAATGGTAAAAAAAATTGCCGAACCTAGAAATAAAATTTTTATTCTATTCATATTGTATTTTGATAACAATTTAATTATTATTATATTTATACAACTTATCTTTACCGCAGTCAATCCAATTTATTTTAGTTTAGTTTATTTAAAAGACTATAAACCATATAATTTTTTTAAATTTTATTTTATTATTATTCTTATGAACGCCGAAGATTTCGAATCGTATAAAAATTACAGGATATATATAAATGCAAAACGGGAAGGGCTTGCAAAAGAAACTGCCGATAAAAAAAAGGCTGCGGCCGATATCTCTGATTTAAAAAAGTACGATTTTTATGAAAGGTTAAAAAACGATGCCGAAAACGAAATAAATTTATTAAGCGAATTAAAAATCAAACCTTTAAAAACTTCCCGCATTATAAATTGCGTCCGCAAACAAAATATTTCCATTTCTTTGCCCGAATTTTTGCATATATATGATCCCGAAGATTTATTTGAAAATTTTTATTCAAAAAATCCTTTAAAAAAATTAAATGAAGGGTTATTTATAACGTCGTCCAGATATGTCGGCGCTAACGTTTTTAAACCGGATTTGCCTTTAATAAACGAACTTAGCTTATACTGCAAAGATACAGACGGAAACCAAAAATTCTCTTTTATATACATAGGATTGCACGAATCTGCTAATAACTATTTTATCAAAAAGTTTTCGGATAAATTAAACAAAGATATATTTATTTTAATAATTCAACCCTATTCTCTATTAAAATCGGCATATAAAAATAAACCGAAACAATTAAATCTTACAAATCTTAAATTTCCGCAAATTTCGGCTTTAGACCCTTTTGCAAAAAATTCAAAATACGGATTTGCCTTAAGAAACAGTCTCGCTTTTCATTTGTCGCAAGAGATGGCCATACTTTATCTGTCGCATAATAGCTCTCTTGCAAGTTTAATAAAAAAATTTAAAGGCGCCGGCAAGAAAGTAAAAATTTTTCTCGGCAAAGAAAATTACAAAAAAAACATAACTATAACTGCAACTGCGAATGCAAATACCCAAAAAGACGCCGCCGCTTACGGAACGGACGTACCGGAAGAATATGAAGTTATCAGCAAATTTATAATAAATTCTTTAACAAAAGAAAATATTACTATTGACAATTTATTGAAACTAAGCAATATTAGATTAAAAGCAAATGAAAATGAAATTATTAGAGCGCTTTCTATACTTGAAATAAATTCGGAAATAGAAAGGCTGCCCGGAGGAATAATAAAAAAAATATGAAAAATTTAGTTCTCGTAGAGTCGCCTTCTAAAGCAAATACTATAAATAAATATTTAGGGTCCGATTTTATAGTCAAAGCAACTGTGGGTCATATTAAAAATTTACCCAAAAGTTCTATAGGGGTGGATATTAAAAACGGCTTCGAACCTAAGTACGAAATAATAAAAGGAAAGGAAAAAACCGTAGATGAAATTAAAAAACTTGCAAAAAAAGCAGATATTATTTATCTGGCTCCCGATCCCGACCGCGAAGGGGAAGCCATAGCGTGGAACATAAAAGAGATTATAGACGAAATTAACGGCAAAAAGCCGGATATAAAAAGGGTTCTTTTTCATGAAATTACCAAAGATAAAGTCTTGGAAGCCATAAAAAATCCCGCCGTCTTAAACGAATCTATGTACGAATCCCAAAAAGCGCGCAGAATTTTAGACCGTTTAGTCGGTTACAACCTCAGTCCTTTTTTGTGGGATAAAGTAAGAAGAGGCCTTTCGGCCGGCAGAGTTCAATCCGTCGCACTATATCTTATAGTAGAAAGAGAAAAAGAAATAAACGCTTTCGTCAAAGTAGAATTCTGGACGGTAACGGCTTTATTTGAAATTCAAGGCGGAGATAAGAAAAAATTTTCTACCGATATCGAAGGCGAACTGTTTAAAATAAACGGAAAAGACCCTGAAATTAAATCCGAAAAAGAAGCCGGAGAATTGAAAAACAGGCTTCTTTCGATAAAAAACGATTATTCTATCGAAGACATATCGAAAAAGCAGACTTACAGAAAAGCCGCTCTGCCTTTGATAACGAGCACCCTTCAGCAGGAAGCCGCAAAAATACTTCATTTTCCCGTAAAGAAAACAATGTCCGTAGCGCAAAAACTTTACGAAGGCATCGAAATAGGGGCGGTAGAAAACGTAAGCAAAAAATCTCTAGGTCCGGTAGGTCTTATTACATACATGAGAACCGATTCCACTAGAATATCTGACGAAGCGGCATCGGCAGCCAAAAAATTTATAAACGAAGTTTACGGCATAGACTATATTGCCGATAAAAATTCTCCCAAAAAAAGCAAAACAACCGCAAGCGCCAAAAAAGTTCAGGATGCGCACGAAGCTATCAGACCGACTAATATTTTATTGACGCCTAAAAAAATCAAAGCATACCTAAGCGCCGACGAATTTAAACTATACAATCTTATATGGACGTATTTTACCGCCTCTTTTATGAGCCAGAGTATTTACGACCAGTACTCGCTGACGTTAAAAGGAACATATAGCGTTAAAAATAAAGAAAAAGACGAATATATTTTTAAGACTACCGAAAGTATATTAAAATTCGACGGCTTTCAGAAAGTTATCAATGAAAATCTTAAAAACAAAGAAGTTTTAGAAGAAGGCAATATCGAACAAACGCAAAACGAAAACCATCCTTCTTCTATAATTAAAATATTTGAACTGCTTTCAAAAGGCGACCCTGCTTCCATAAAAAAAGCCGACGTTTTTCAGCATTTTACTTCTCCTCCGCCTAGATACACCGAAGCAAGCTTAGTCAAGGCTTTAGACGAAAACGGCATAGGAAGGCCTTCTACCTACCAGAGCATAATAGCCAACATTAAGACAAAAGATTACGTCGTAATGACCACTGAATCGGCAGATACCGCAAAAAAAGGGAGTACAACTCAAAAATTTAAACCTACGGAACTTGGAATGACCGTTTCCGATATTTTAAAATCCGGTTTTTCCGATATAATAAACTTGAAATTCACCGCTAATATGGAAAAAAAATTAGACGACGTCGAAAACGGACTATTAAACAGAAAAGAACTGCTTGCCGATTTTTACGACAAATTTATGAAAAACTTTAAAGACGCCAAAGTTAATATTAAAAACATAAAGGGTTCGTCGGAACCTACCGACGTTATCTGCGAAAAATGCGGAAAGCCTATGGTTATAAAAATGGGGCGGTTCGGCAAATTTCTTGCCTGCAGCGGATATCCGGAGTGTAAAAACACAAAAGAAATAAAAAAAATAAGTCAAGACGGCGAAAACATCGAACCTGAAAATGAAGAAACGGGAGAAATCTGCGAAAAATGCGGAAAGCCTATGGTTATAAAAACGGGCAGATATGGAAAATTTCTTTCATGCAGCGGATATCCGGAGTGTAAAAATATTAAACCGATTCCGGTAAAAGTTAATCAATCCAAAATACCTTGCCCTACCGGATGCGGCGGTTATCTTGTAGAAAAAAGAACAAAAAAGGGAAGAAAATTTTTCAGCTGTTCTAACTATCCTAAATGCGAATATGCATCATGGATGCTGCCGGAAAAAGCCGAAAAACAATAATTTGATTTTATAAAAAAATTAAACTATTATTATATTTTATTTATTAAATTATATTATTTTAATTATTTTAGAGGTGTCTTATGTCGCAAAGCATTTTTCAAGCATTTAAAGACGTATCTATCAAAACTAAAATTATCGTTCCCCTCTTATTATTAGTCATCATTCCGATTGCATTAATTGTTTTCAATACTTATCGGCTGGCTATTTCTTTAACGAAGCATGATGCCATAGTTACAGCAAAAACCACTCTTTCCAGCCTTAATGCAATGATGCTTAACGGAACTATAATGAAAAAAAGGGATAGAAAACAGCTTTTTTCTATTTATAAAAAAATAAAAGGCGTCAAAAAATTCCAGGTTATTAGGGGGAATGTAGTAAACATGGAATTTGGGAAAGGACTAAGGGAGGAAATGCCTAATTCTAAATCTAAGTTCGATGATAAAATATTAAACTCAAGCAAAATTCAAACTGAAATAATTTCAAAAAACTTTTTGCCGTATGAAATTAAAGTAGGCGTTCCTTTCGTTGCAAAAACAAATTCAAGAGGCATAAACTGCCTTACGTGTCATACAAAAGCTTCTTCAGGGGATATTCTCGGCGGCATAAAGTTAGTTTATTCCTTAAAACCTGTTGCCGTTTCTATAACAGGAACCTTAATCATAGCTGTAATTTTTATAGTTCTTATAATTTTATTCCTTTATTTTATTATAAAAAGTGCAATAATTAAACCGATAGCAAAAATGTCTAAATTAGCCGACGAAATTTCTAAGGGGTATTTTGAAGAAGAAATCGAACATCCCAGAAACGACGAGATAGGTTCGCTTGCAAAATCTTTTAACAGGATGCAGGTCAGCCTGAAAAAAGCGATGGAACTTCTGAAAAGAGGCAGATGATAAATATTCCGATATCGGACAATATAAATAACGTTAAAGAGAAGATTAAAATCGCCGCCTTAAAAAGCGGCCGGAATTTTTCCGATATAACGCTCCTTGCGGCTTCAAAAACAAGAACAGCGGATGAAATAATTGAAGCCGCAAAGAGCGGAGTAAAAGTTTTCGGAGAAAATTACGTTCAGGAATTTTTGTCCAAATTTGAAACGCTCAGCCAAAAAAAAGATATTATCTGGCATATTATAGGACGCCTCCAAAAAAATAAAGTAAAATATATTATCGGAAAAGTTGATTTAATACATTCGGTGGACGGTATCGAACTTACAGAAATTATAGAAAAACATTCAGCCGCAAAAAATATAACCTCTAATATTTTAATAGAAGTAAATCTTGCCGGAGAAAAAACAAAAGGAGGAATATTGCCCGAAAAATTAACCGGTTTAATATCCGAAATAAATAAATTTCGACATATTAGAGCCGCAGGACTTATGACTATGCCGCCGCTTGAAAGCGGAAGCAGAAAATACTTTAAACATTTAAAAGAGCTTATCGACGAAATAAACTTAAAATCCGTTTATAAATATAAGCTTTCCGTTCTTTCCATGGGCACGTCCGGCGATTTTGAAGCCGCAATAGAAGAAGGAGCAACGATAGTAAGATTAGGCACCGTAATATTCGGCAGCAGGCCTACTAAATTAAAAAAATAAATTAAAAGATGGACACTGCATACGTTCTTGCTTCGTCTTCCCAAAGAAGAATATCGTTATTAAAAAAATTGGGGTTTAATTTTATTGCGGTAAATCACAATATAACCGATGAACCTAAGTTTGAAGATTTAAAATTAAAAGAAAATATTTCTATAGAAAATTTCGTCCGGCAATTAGCCTTAATGAAAGCGGAAAGCGTTGCCTTTAATTATAAAAACAGCTATATTATAGGTGCGGATACAGTTATTTTTTTTAACGGCAAAGCTTACGGAAAACCTCTTAATTTAGATGACGCTTTTAACATGTTAAAAGACCTTTCCGGAAAAACGCATGAAGTTTATTCCGGAATAAGCATAGTAAACGTAGATAAAAATATCGGCGTAACCGATTACGATAAAACCTTGGTTACGATAAAACCTTTAAGCGATAAAGAAATAAATTCTTATATATCCGACCATCAGCCTTTCGACAGAGCCGGAAGTTACGGAATTCAAGACGAAAACGGAATAGTAAAATCATATAGCGGTTCGTTTGAAAATGTTCTCGGCCTTCCGACGCAAAAACTTTTGCAACTTTTAAAAGAATATAATCTTCCGCAATATGATATTTAAACCAATCCTTTTGCCCTTAAATATGCCGCATTGACGGCAGAATCCAGAACATACTTAATGCGCCCTTCTTCTAGTTTTGCAAGTCCGTATGCAGTAGTTCCGCCGGGCGAAGTTACCATATCTTTTAAATCTTTCGTCGAAGTCTTAGAAAATTCGGGACTGTTTAAAAGTTCCGCGGAGCCTAGTATAGTCTGCACACTTAATTCTTTTGCAATATCCTTAGGAAGTCCAAGTTTAACTCCGGCTTCTATAAGTCCTTCCGCAATTAAAAAAATATAAGCGGGACCGCTTCCGCTAAGAGCGGTTACGGCGTCAAAATATTTTTCGTCCAAGCGAATGATTTTCGACGACAACTCCAGTATTTCGGAAACTTCGGCTATGTCATCTTCGGATACGCCGGCGTTATAACACATTGCGCCTATTCCTTTTCCCGCTAAAGAATTTATATTGGGCATAATCCTGAATATTTTTAAAAAAGAATTGTTTTTAAGCGTCTTTTTAAATACGCTTTCTATAAAATCTATTTTTACGCCTCCGGCAATTGAAACAAACACGGGAATATTATTTCCGTTTTTCAATTTGTTTAAAGTCCCCGCCGCAACTTCGACGATGCTTTCCACCGAATAAGGTTTTACGGCTATAAAAACGATATCGCAATTTTCCACTACTTCGCCTACGCTGTTTAAAGAATTAACTCCAAGAGAGTTTTTTACAAAGTCGGCTCTCGACGGGTCGGTATCGTAAATAAAAATTTTTAAGTCGCGGGATTTCGATCCGGTTATTCCTTTTATTAGTCCGTAAGCCATGTTGCCGGCTCCTATAAAACCTATGGAAGTTTTCTTTGTTGTCATAATGTCCTCCTTATTTTTTTCATTTTTTTTATTTGAGTTTATTTATATATTCCTTCTTTAATAGCCGAAGACACTCCAAAAGATACAAGAAGTATAACTCCATACAGGACAAAAATCCAGTGAAGCGCAAATTTTTGGGCTATTATGCCGCCTATGGGAGCCGCGACCGAACCTATGCCGAAACCGGAAAAGAAAAAAACGCCGTATGCCGCAGCCCTGAATTTTTCATGTGCGTTTTCGCTTATCATAAGGTTTGAAATAGGGTTTATGGAGAAATTAAAAGCGGAAAATGCAAGAACAGAAATAAAAAGTAAAATATCGTGGGTAAAACCGGAAATTAAAAGAAAAATTCCGCTTATTAGCACTAAAAAAGCAAAAGCCCTGTTTGATTTATAATTCTTCGTTATTCTGGTACTGTTATATTGAAACAAAACTCCTACCAGAAGGGCAAAAGTTACAAAAAACCCTCCTGCCGCGGCGGCTTGATTATGAAAAAAGATATAGTTTTTAAGCTCAGTTCCTACATAAGCCGGTAAAAAAGAAAATACGCCCTGAAAAACAAATCCGTTCAAAAACTCGGCGATAAAAATCAGCATCAGGTTTAAATGAAAAAATTCATTAAGAAATGCTTTTATGTTTGACGAACTTTTTTTTATTTCTATACCTTTTGTTATTTCGGATGCTTCAGCGTAGTCCGAAGACTGCAGTTTCAGAATATAAGACCATGCCAACATCATTAAAAAAATTATGCCGAGTATCATGTACGGAAAATTATATCCGAAAAAATAACCGAGTATTCCGGCAAAACCCGCGCTTAAAGCTACTCCGAGAGTGCCGGCTATGCCGTGTATAGCAAACGCCCTGAGCTTATCGCTTCCTATAAACGACATCATGCTTAAACCTACAGGATGATAAATGCTCCCTATCAACCCCATAAGTATTATAGACAGCGAGAAAATAAAAAAATTAGGCGCTAAAGCCGCCGCAAAAGAAAATAAAGCCATTCCGCCGAGATAAACCCGCAAAATATGTTTCTTTTTTATTTTATCCGCTATAAAACCTACGGGCAACGATCCGGCGCCGAATAAAAAAAGGTAAATGCCTGCAATAGCTCCAAGCGTTTCATAATTTACGTTAAATTTAGTTTTAATAAGTATTAATATCGCCGGATATGTAAGTATTGCCACATGGCAAAAAAAATGGGAAAAACTTAAAAGCGAAATAGTTTCTTTTTCTTCTTTCTTCATTGTTTTGTTATTTTACTAAATTTATCCTGTCGTTAGCAATTACTTATTGCATTCCTAAATCCGGATGAAAAAATTTATAAATTTTAAATCGGCATTTGTTTATAGCTTCTGCATCTGAATCGATTTTTTGGCGCTGCGGTTAAAAATATGCTATAATTCTTTCATTATGGCTAATATCTGTTCTTACGATGATAATGAATACGGCGTACATGGAGAGATTCATAATCATAGCGACAGCCGCAATCATAATCTTAACCATCTACATAATCATGACCATAGCAATTCATCAAACCTCTTTACGGAAACGTTTCAAACCGAAAAAAAACTTAAATTAGCTTTTTTGCTGACCTTGGTAATACTGGCGGTTGAATTTACGGGCGCCCTATTATCTAAAAGCATGGCTTTATATTCCGAATCTGGACATGTTTTAGTCGATGCGTCGTCGCTTTTTTTGGCATGGTTTGCACAGATACAGGTAAGAAAAAGCCCTTCGGAAAAAAATACTTACGGCTACCACAGAATAGGAATACTCGCCGCTCTTTTAAATTCCCTTTTACTCCTTATACTTTCAGCCATTTTAATATACGAAAGCTATTTAAGACTGATGCATCCCGAAAAAATCAATTCGCATATTATGATTATTTTCCCCCTTATAAGCTTAATTATTAACGGTTTTATAGGTTTTAAAATACACGGCGGAATGCATCATAATTTAAATCTTAAAAGCTCTTTTTTCCATATACTCGGCGATTCTTTGGTTTCTTTATCGATTATTGCCGGCGGAATAATTATTTATTTAACGGGTTATTATTATATAGATCCGATTATAAGCCTTATGATATCGCCTCTTCTCGCTTTAGGCGCATTTTCGGTGATTAACGAAACTATTAACATTTTGCTTGAAGGAGTGCCGAAAGAAATTGATTTTACCCAAGTCAAAGAGGAAATATTAAAAACTCCGGGCGTAAAAAATGTCCACGACCTTCACATATGGAGTATGTCAAAATCTTTTAAGCTTATGAGCGCCCATGTACTCGTCGAACCGACCGTCGTTAAATCTTCGGATATTTGCTGTATTATAAATAACATCCAAGACGTTATGGAGGAAAAATTTAAAATAAACCACACGGTAATTCAGCCTGAATTATCTGCCTGCGATATGACTAACAGTTTCTGCATTCATAAAAATTTATAATAACGGTTTATTTTTTTGCTTGAATTAATTTTAAAAAAATGTAAAATATTTATAATCAAAAAAATAATTATAAATTATATCGATTATGAGGATTATAAAATCCGAAGAAATTTCAAACGCCGTTAAAAATTTAATAATTCACTCCAGCGTCAACTTGTCCGACGATACGTATAACGGACTTAAAACTGCCTTTGAACAAGAAATATCCGAACAGGGCAAAACGGTTTTGAGCAAAATTTTATTAAACGCCGAGATTGCAAAAAATGAATCTAAACCTTTATGTCAGGATACGGGTCTTGCTGTTTTTTTCGTCGAAATAGGCAAAGATGTTACCGTTGAAGGCAAAAACATCACTAATGCAATAAATGAAGGCACAAGATTGGGCTATTCGGAAGGATTTTTGAGAAAATCGACATGCGATCCGCTTTCCAGAAAAAACATCGGCGATAACACCCCCGCGATAATTCATTACGAATTTACGGACGGCGAAAAAATTAAAATAATGTATGCCGCAAAAGGCGGCGGCAGCGAAAACATGAGCGCCCTTAAAATGATGCGCCCTTCCGACGGAAAAGACGGAATAATCGACTTTGCGGTCGAAACAATGCGTTCGGCCGGACCTAATCCATGTCCTCCTAATATAGTCGGAATCGGCATAGGAGGAAATTTTGAAAGGTCGGCTATTCTTGCAAAAAAGTCGCTTTTTAGAAAATTAAACGAGCCTAATGCCGATCCGGAATTGGCGGAAATGGAAAAAATTATATTTGAAAAAATTAATAATATCGGAACGGGACCTATGGGATTCGGCGGAGTTTGCACCGTTTTAGGGGTTCATATAACAAAAGAACCTTGCCACATTGCCAGCATGCCGGTAGCGCTTAACGTCGAATGTCATTCCCACAGACATTCGGAAATTATTTTATAGTTATATTATTAAACTATTAATTAATTATAATAAATTTAAAAAAATGAGCCTAATAAAAATAACTGCCCCTTTAGACGACGAAATTATATCGAAGTTAAAAACCGGCGATGAGGTTCTTATCAACGGAACTATCTATACGGCGAGAGATGCGGCTCATTCCAGGTTAGTCAAACTTATCGAAGAAAATAAACCCCTTCCTTTTGAACTTAAAGGTCAGATAATTTACTACGTTGGTCCGACTCCTGAAAAACCGGGGGAAGTTATCGGCTCTGCAGGACCGACCACCAGCTACAGAATGGATAAGTATGCTCCGCTTCTATTAGAACACGGCTTAAAAGGGATGATAGGCAAAGGCAAAAGGTCTGCCGAAGTAAAAGAAGCGATAAAAAAATATAAAGCGGTTTATTTTGGGGCAATCGGAGGCGCAGGAGCTTTAATATCGAAAACGATAACGTCAAGTAAAGTTATAGCATATGAAGACCTGCTGTCGGAAGCAGTTAGAAAGCTGACCGTCGTCGATTTTCCGGCAATCGTGGTAAACGACGTTTACGGCGGAGACCTTTACGAAGAAGGCAGGGAGAAGTATAAAGATAAATATCGTTAATAAAAACAATAATTCAAATTTAACTATACGGGAACTATAACTATGGATATTCATGAATATCAGGCAAAAGAATTATTAAACAAGCATGGAATTAAAACCCTTAAATCTATTTTATGCTTTAAACCTGATGAAGTTTACAGCGCATATAAAACTTTATCGTCTTCGGTAGCCGTCGTAAAAGCTCAGGTTCATGCCGGCGGCAGGGGAAAAGGCGGCGGGGTTAAGATAGCAAAATCCGCCGACGAAGCAAAATCTATATCCGAAAAAATGATAGGGATGAATCTTGTAACGGCCCAAACCGGCAAAGAAGGCAAATTAGTCAAAAAAGTTTTGGTCGAAGAAGGTGCCGCAATTATAAAAGAATTTTATTTATCGCTTACCGTCGACAGAAAAAATGCGGCAATAGCATTTGTTCTGAGCGCCGAAGGCGGAATGGAAATAGAAGAAGTTTCTAAAAATCATCCGGAAAAAATACTGACGGTTTCGGTTAATCCGCTGTATGGTTTAAAATCTTACCATATTCTTGAAATGTCTTTATTTTTAGGTATAGATAAAAATTTATTCGGCGGGTTTTCCAAACTTATTAATCTTTTATACGGGGCATTTATAGCGGAAGATATCTCTATGCTTGAAATTAATCCGCTTATTTTAACCGGCTCGGACGAATTTATTCCGCTTGACGCTAAAATAATATTGGATGACAATGCAGACTTCAGGCATCCTTATTTTAAAGATCTAATAGACGAAGACGAAGAAGAGCCGCTGGAAGTGAAAGCAAAAAGCGTAGGGCTAAATTATATCAAGTTGGACGGAAACGTGGGATGCATGGTAAACGGGGCGGGTTTGGCCATGGCTACGATGGATACTATTAAAGAATTTGGGGCGGCTCCTGCAAATTTTTTAGACGTCGGCGGCACCGCAGACGCAAAAAGGGTTGAAACTGCTTTCAATATTCTTCTATCCGATAAAAACGTAAAAGGAATATTTATAAATATTTTCGGCGGCATAGTAAAATGCGATATGGTAGCCGAAGGCGTCGTATCGGCGGCTAAAAATATAGGCTTAAAACTTCCGGTCGTCGTAAGGCTTGAAGGGACTAACGCAGATGAGGCGGCAAAAATTATCGAAAATTCCGGCATGAATTTCGTATCGGCTGAAAGTCTTGCCGACGGAGCAAAAAAGATTTCAAAAATAGTTAACGGTTGATAACGTTTTTATTTTAAATAATAATTTATTAAAGGATTAAATTTTATGAGTATTCTCGTAAATAAAAACACGAATGTTTTAGTACAGGGTATAACCGGCAAGGAAGGTTCGTTCCATGCGCAAAAATGTATAGAATACGGAACCAAAGTCGCGGCGGGGGTAACTCCCTTTAAAGGCAAAACTTTATTTAACGATTCAGTTCCCGTTTACAATACTATAAAAGAAGCTAAAAAAGAGCATAAAATCGACGCGACTATGGTATTCGTTCCTGCAGGTTTCGCGGCGGCCGGAGTCATAGAAGCTATAGAAGCCGAAATTCCTTTAATAGTTTGTATTACCGAAGGAATACCCGTTATAGATATGCTTAACGTAAAAGCGGCGCTTAACTGCTCAAAATCGCTGATGATTGGACCAAACTGCCCCGGCATTATAACGGCGGATGAATGTAAAATTGGAATAATGCCGGGTTTTATTCACAAAAAAGGCAGGGTAGGAGTATTGTCGCGAAGCGGCACCCTTACTTATGAAGCCGTTAATCAGCTTACCAAAGCAGGATTCGGCGAAACTACATGCGTAGGAATCGGGGGCGACCCTATAATCGGTTCTCCTTTTATATCTTTCTTAAAAATGTTTGAACAGGATCCTGAAACCGATGCCGTGGTTATGATTGGAGAAATAGGCGGAACGGCGGAAGAAGAAGCTTCGGAATACGTTAAAAACCATATGAAAAAACCCGTAATTGGATTTATTGCGGGTAAAACTGCTCCGGCAGGCAAAAGAATGGGACATGCAGGCGCAATAATTTCAGGGGGGAAAGGAACTGCGTCGGATAAACTTAAAACTATGGAAAAAAACGGAATTTATATTGCCGATAATCCTTCCGTTATAGCTGAAACCGTAAAAAAAGCTTTAAATATTTAATTTTATTATTTTATTAACTTTTTTATAGGAGGTTAAAGTGCACGGAAAAGAAAATATTAAAACGAATAAAACCGAAAATAATACGGCGGCGTTAAGTCCTGCTAACTATGTTGTATGCGAAGGCATAGAAACCGAAGTCAAAACAAAAAATAATCTTACTATAAAGGAGGTTTCGGGGAAAGGAAAAAAAGAAGACGTAAAAATCGACATAATCGTTAATTACTGCAAAGGATGCGAAATATGCGTAGCGTTCTGCCCGGAAGGCGTCCTCGTCATGAATAAAGAAGTGGCCGAAGTAGCAGATATTTCAAAGTGCACAAAATGCAATATTTGCGAATACTTATGTCCCGATTTTTCTATTAGCGTAGAATAAAACATAGTTAACAACGGAGGGAAATAAAATTATGAGCAAGAATATAAAATTAATGCAGGGAAACGAAGCGGTTGCGGAAGGCGCAGTCATTGCCGGATGTGATTTTTTTGCCGGATATCCGATAACTCCTTCTTCGGAAGTAGCGGAAATTTTATCTAATAAACTTCCAAAAATTGGAAAAGTCTTTCTTCAGATGGAAGACGAAATCGCTGCTTTGGGCGCGGTTTTAGGAGCGGCTCTCGGAGGCGCAAAGGCTATTACGGCATCATCCGGACCCGGTATGTCTCTTAAACAGGAACACATTGGCTATGCTTCTATGTGCGAAATACCTTGCGTAATAGTTAACGTTATGAGGGGGGGGCCATCGACCGGACTGCCGACGCTTCCGGCTCAGAGCGACATAATGCAGGCTAAATGGGGAACCCACGGCGACCACGCAATAATTGCTATTACTCCTTCTAGCGTAAACGAATCTCTTTATGAAACTATTCGCGCATTCAATTTAGCAGTTAAATACAGAACGCCCGTACTTCTGTTAACAGACGAAATAATCGGACATATGAGGGAAAAAGTAGTAATTCCGGACAAAAACGAAGTTGAAATTATCGATGTTAAGCTACCCGACGTTCCGCCTGAAAAGTATAATCCTTATAATTATACTTCAGGTAAAGTAACCCCTCTTGCTCCTATGGGAGAAGGCTATCGTTATCATGTTACCGGCCTCATCCACGGAGAAACCGGTTTTCCGTCTCAAAAAACAGACGTTATTCAAAATGCCCAGAACTGGCTTATCGATAAAATTTATAAAAACATTAAAGATATAGAAAAATTTGAAGAATTCCAGACCGGCGACGCAGATATTCTTGTAGTAGCTTACGGTTCCACTTCAAGGTCGGTCAGACAGGCAATTTCCATGGCAAGAGCGGCAGGCATAAAAGTCGGAATGTTTAGGCCTATTACCATTTGGCCTTTCCCTGAAGAGCAAATTTCTAATCTTTCTAAAAAAATTAAAAAAGTATTGGTCGTAGAAATGAATATGGGACAGATAATATTAGAAGTTCAAAGAGCCGCATGCGGAAGCAAAGTTTACGGGTTGCACGTAGCGAACGGAGAACCTATTACTCCGGATCAGATATTTGCAAAAATTAAAGAGGTATCCGAAAATTAATAATTTTAAATCAGGGAGATTTAAAAATGATAAAAACAAAATTTAATTATGATTATTATCTGCGTAAAAATACTTTGCCGCATATATGGTGTCCGGGATGCGGAGACGGAATTATTTTGAAAGCTCTTTTAAGGGCGATACATAAATGCGGTTATTCCAAAGACGAAGTCGTTATAACTTCCGGCATAGGCTGCGCATCGAGGCTTCCCGGCTACGTCGATTTTAATACTATTCACACTACTCACGGCAGGGCTCTGACTTTTGCAATAGGCATGAAGATGTATAAACCGAAACTTAAAGTTATCACTATTTCAGGCGACGGAGATGCTCTCGCTATAGGAGGAAACCATTTTATTCATGCCGCAAGAAGAAATATAGATATGACCTTGATTGTTTTTAACAACTATACATACGGAATGACGGGCGGACAGTATTCTCCGACTCAGCCGCTTGACAGTTTTGCTACTACGACGCCTTTCGGCAGTATTGAGCCTCCTTTCGACGTTTGCAGTTTAGCTCAAGCCGCAGGAGCGACTTGGGTAGGCAGATCGACTTCTTACCATGCCGTTCAGCTCGAAAAATTTATTGTCGATGCATTAAACCATACCGGTTTTTCGGTATTAGACGTTATTACTAACTGCCACATTTCCTACGGAAGAAGAAATAAAATGAAATCTCCGGTGGACATGATTAAATATCAGAAAGAAAAAGCTGTCCCTGCGCGTTCCGCCGAAAATATGTCTCCGGAAGAACTTATCGGAAGATTTAAAACAGGAGTATTGTTTGAGACAAAAGACAAGCCTGAATTTTGCGGGGAATATCATAAAAAATTAGAATTATTAAAAACAAAATAATAATTATAAAAGAGGGCTATTAATATGAGCGACAGAATAGAATTCAGGTTTTCCGGCTCCGGAGGACAGGGTCTGATATTAGCGGGTATTATTTTGGCTGACGCAGCTGCAATTTACGAAAATAAAAACGCGGTTCAAACGCAGTCTTACGGACCTGAAGCAAGGGGAGGCTCAAGTAAATCGGAAGTTATCATATCCGACGACCCTATAGAATATCCTAAGGCTACGAAAGTTAATTATATGGTATCGTTAACTCAGGAAGCTTTTAATAAGTACATAAACGACGTAAAAGAAGACGGTATAGTTATAGTCGATAAAGAACTCGTAACGGATTTTTCTAAAGCAAAAGGCAAACTATATGTGCTAGACATGGTTAAGTCTGCCAGAGAAGAGCTCGGTAAACTTTTAGGATTAAATATTATATCCCTTGGAGTTTTAGTTGAAATATCGGGAATAGTATCTCACGACTCCATAGAAAAAGCCCTAATGAAAAGAGTGCCTAAAGGATTTGAAGATTATAACAAAAAAGCATTAGAAATTGGTTTCAGGCTCGCAAAAGAGGTTAAGAAAAGTTAAAATATTTCAATTAAAACATTAAAGGAGCATTAATGATTGAGCAAACGCTTTCCATAATTAAACCCGACGGCGTAAAAAAGGGTTTATCCGGCAGGATTATTTCAGTGTTTGAAGAAAACGGTTTTGAAATTAAAGCTATGAAAAAAGTTCATCTTACAAAAAAACAGGCTGAAGGCTTTTATTATATACATAAAGAAAGGCCTTTTTTTGCCAGCTTGGTAGATTTTATGACGGAAGGACCGATTATTCCTATGGTGCTGTCATGTGAAAACGCAATATTAAAAAACAGGGAAATAATGGGTGCTACAAACCCTAAAGATGCGAAAGAAGGAACCATAAGAAAAATGTTTGCGGAAAGCATCGAAAGAAACGTCGTTCACGGTTCGGATTCCATAGAATCCGCAAAATTTGAAATTTCTTATTTTTTTAACGTTTTTGAAATATTATAAAATTAATTATTAATAATATTGAAGTATCGATATACCGATAAGGTTATAAATCTTTTTGAAAAGAACTACGGCGAGTTAAAGCCTTTTTTAAACTTTAATAATGCCTTTCAGCTTTTAATAGCCGTAGTTCTTTCCGCACAGTGCACCGATAAAAGAGTCAATATAATAACGGATAAACTTTTTAAAGTTTACGTTAAACCCTCCGATTTGGCCAAAAAAAATCTGCAAGAATTTGAAGAAGAGATTAAAACATGCGGCATGTTTCATAATAAAGCAAAAAACCTCATTGAAACATCAAAAATTCTCTCCAAAAAATATAACAACGGCGTTCCGGAAAATTTTGATGCGTTAGTTTCACTGCCGGGAGTCGGACGAAAATCGGCAAACGTTATTCTCGGCACATATTTTAACGAAGAACGTTTTCCCGTGGACACCCATGTTTTTCGCGTTGCAAACAGAATAGGGCTTGCCGATTCCAATACGCCGGAAAAAACCGAAAATGACCTAACCGAAATAATACCTTCCAATCTATGGATGAAAATGCACAGATGGCTGATACACCACGGACGCACTTACTGCATGGCAAAAAATCCGAAATGTTCCGAATGTTTTTTAAAAAACTACTGCCGATATTACGAAAATTTAAATAATAAATAAATTAGCAGGCATCCGTATTTTCGTTTTTAATAACATTATGACGCTCTCCGGTAAAGGCGACAGGATAATATCTTAGGACTATTTTAATCCTATAATCTTGTGGAGTTGAACTCCCAGCCGGACGTTAAGTCCGTCGTTTAATATTTTCCCTGCAATTTCGCCGTGCGAAACGGCGCCTTCGACGGGAGAGAATATCAGCTTAAGCGAGTAAAGAGAGTATTCCGTTATAAAATTTTTTGCATAATCATAATCGTCTTTGCTTCCTATAACAAATTTTATTTCATCGTTTCGACCTATATATTTTAAATTTTCAAAAAAAAATTCTTTTGAATGACCGCTTGACGGGCATTTTACATCTATAATTTTAATAACGCTATGATGTACTTTTTTCAGGCTTATAGTTCCGTTTGTTTCTAATAAAACCGTATATTTTAGTTCGATCAGTTTGTTCATAAGTTCAAGCGATTCGTTTTGCATCATAGGTTCGCCGCCGGTAATTTCAATAAGTTTTATACCGGCAGGTCCTGAGCCGCATGCCGATTTTATTATATCGTTTATACCAAACTGTTTAGAATTTTTTGTGTCCAGCGCTTCTTGCGTATCGCAGTAACCGCATTTAAGGTTGCAACCGGCAAGCCTGATAAATTTACAGGGGTATCCCGAATATGAAGATTCGCCCTGAATGCTGTAAAAAATATCGTTTACGTATAACATAAAATTATTAGAAAAAGGCGTTTCACCTTTTTCTTAATCATTATAACATATTCGGGAGGTTTTTTTGTTCTATTGAAGGATTAAAGTAAATAATAAATTTGAATATTTCGATTAACTGTTATATAATTAAAAAAGAAAGAGAGGTATATAATATTATGTTTGGAATAGGCGCACCTGAATTAATCATTATAGCGGTAATAGCATTGCTCATATTCGGACCATCTAAACTTCCGGAACTTGGAAAAACTTTAGGCAAAGGTTTAAGGGAGTTTAAAAAAGCTTCGTCAGACTTAAAAGAGCAGATAAATCCTCTTAACGATATTAACGAACATGATGCCGATAAACCTGAACATGAATTAAATGCAAATAACCCTAATCTTCTAGAAAGTAAAATGCAAAAAACAAAAAAACCCGTTAAAAAAAGAACAGCGGTTAAAAATAAAAAATCGTCTGCAACGGATTCAAGCAATACGCCGCAAAGAAAATCAAAAACTCCGGCAAAAACTAAACCTTCCAAAAATTAAAATTATTTAAATATCTAAATTAACAACCTGAAGCGCATTGTCTTCGATAAATTTTCGTCTCGGCTCAACCCTGTCTCCCATAAGAATATCAAATATTCCGTCTGCTTCTATGAGATCGTTTATATTTACTTTTATAAGCGTCCTTGTTTCTTTATTCATAGTAGTCTGCCATAGCTGTTCGGGGTTCATTTCTCCAAGCCCTTTATATCGTTGAATAGATATATTTTGGGGCGCCTTTGATTTAATAATATCGTAAAAATCGTCCATATTTTTGATTTCGTATTTTTTCGATTCGGCTACGACAACTACGTTTGAAAATTCAAGAGATTTTATATCTTTTCCTAAACTATATACGGTTTTATAATCTACAGATTCCAAGAATTTTTTATCTAAATAGACGGAAGGGATAAAATTTTTAAATTTTATTATTATTTTATTATAATCTTCAAAATCTTCATCGTTTTTTACCTCGGCGACGCATTCCGTATCTTTTAAGAAATTTAATAAGGCGGATAACTTATCCTGCTGTCCTTCTTTTAGCAAATCTTTTGAAGATATATCGTTATCGATTAAATATTCGATTATATCGCCGGATATATGTGTTTTATTTAATTTGTCTAAAAGATTTCTGTAGTTTTTAATTTTATTTATAGAGTCTTTTATCCAGTTTTTGTCTAAAATAATATCTGCGGCATTTTCCTGCTTCTTATATACGCTTATAGAATTTAAAGATTCGTTAATAATAAAGGCGTCTAAACTATCGTCGTCCTTAAGATAAACTTCGTTATTTCCCCTTTTTACCCTGTAAAGCGGCGGAAGGGCGATATAAAGATAGCCGTTTTCTATAATTTCTTTCATATACCTGTAAAAGAAAGTTAAAAGCAGAGCCCTTATATGCGAACCGTCCACGTCTGCATCCGTCATTATTATTATCTTGTGATAGCGAAGTTTGGCAAGATTAAAAAAACTTTCTTCTTTTTTTGAAGTCCCTGAAGTAATTCCTCCGCCTAACGCCGTAATTAATATTTTAATTTCTTCGGAACCGAGCATTTTTTCGAGCCTTGCCTTTTCTACGTTTAAAATTTTACCTTTCAGAGGCAAAATAGCCTGATATTTTCTGTCCCTGCCCTGTTTGGCGCTGCCTCCCGCGGAATCTCCTTCTACGATATAAATTTCGCACTGCGCCGGATCTTTTTCCTGACAGTCGGCTAATTTTCCGGGCAAGGAAGAAAAATCAAGCAGGCTTTTTCTTCTTACGAGTTCTTTTGCTTTTCTTGCAGCTTCTCTTGCCCTTGCGGCATCTAAAGCTTTTTCTACTATAATTTTCGCGGTTTGAGGATTTTCGTCGAAAAATTCGGTTAATTTTTCGTTCAATAAAGATTCTACTATGCCTTTTATATAACTATTGCCTAGTTTAGTTTTAGTCTGCCCTTCAAACTGAGGATTTGGCATTTTAACGCTTATGACCGCCGTTAACCCTTCCCTTACGTCGTCACCGGATATCTGAATAGTTTCATTCCGTTTGCCGCCCCTGTCTTTAAAGTTATTCGTATTGGCGATGTAATAATTATTAATTACCCTTGTTAATGCGGATTTAAAACCTACTAAATGAGTTCCACCCTCTCTTGTATTTATATTATTAACATATGAATACAATATTTCCGAATAACCGTCGTTATACTGCAAAGCTATATCGGTAATAACATCGTCTTTTTTCGCCGTAATAAAAATAGGTTCTTTAACTAAAATATTTTTATTCTGGTTTATATATTCTACAAAAGATTTAATGCCTCCGTCATATTTAAAATCGTGAGATTTATCATTAATTTCGTCTATTATATTTATGTGTATTCCCGCGTTTAAAAAAGCAAGCTCCCTTAACCTGTTAGATAAAATATCGAAATCGAAACTGTTCCGTTCCATAATTTCAAAATCGGGTATAAACGTAACGGATGTTCCTCTTTTATTTGTTTTTTCGCATTTTTCAAGTCTGCCGAGCGGCTTGCCTTTGCTGTAACTTTGTCTGTAAACATAACCGTCGCGGTAAATTTCTATATCTAGCTTTTGAGAAAGCGCATTAACGACGGAAATACCGACGCCGTGGAGGCCTCCTGAAACTTTATACGACTTCTTATCAAATTTTCCGCCTGCATGTAAAACCGTAAGAACTACCTCGGCTGCCGAAACTCCCTGCGGTTCATGTATATCGACTGGTATTCCCCTGCCGTCGTCTTCAATAGAAATAGAGCCGTTTATATTAATTCTGACGAATACATTTTTGCAGTAGCCTGCAAGGGCTTCATCTATACTGTTGTCTACTACTTCATAAACTAAATGGTGAAGTCCTTCTATACCGGTAGAACCTATATACATTCCCGGCAGTTTTCTGACTGCTTCCAATCCTTCTAAAACTTGTATATCGGAACTTTTATACTCTTCTTCTGTATTCATTAATAACCTCTTTTTATTATTATCAGTATCTCATCGGCATAAATACGCCTATTACGTTTTGAATTGAATTTTCTTTGTTTTCGTCTTCTTTAGCGGTTTTTTCCGACGCTATATACGGCTCTATTACTAACGGAGTATAAATAGTATTAAATCTTACTTTTAAATTTTCTTCATTTATATTTGAAATAAAATCAAGTATATATCTTGAATTTAATTTAATACTTATAGGTTCTCCTTTATAATTAATTTCTAATTCGTCGTTCCCTTCGCCGACGTTTGTATTAACGGTTTTAATAGACAGATTGTTTTCGCTGAAACTAAGTTCGATAGAATGGCTTTTTTCTTCTGCAAGAAGCGATACCATTTTAATAGAATTATACAGTTTTTTTGTATTTATTATCGAAATTTTATAACCGTCTTTAGGAAGTACAGTATTATAATCAGGAAATTTACCCTCTATAAGCCGAGATATAAATTTTGTATTTTTACCGGCGTTTTCAGTTTGGTTTTCAAATTCAAAAATTACATTATTTGAATTAATAATAATTTTAATAATACCGTCTTTATCTAATTTTATAATCTCCGACAATACTTTTTTTGGAATTATTATACCTGTTTTTAATAATTCATAAATTCCGCCGCTTTTTCCGCCTTTATAATTTATTTCGTTTTGCGCTAAAGACAATCTGTGTCCGTCGGTAGCAACTAACCTGAGGTAATCCTTACTTTCACCTTCCGTTAAAACAAAGTAAACGCCGGTAAGGTTTCTTTTCGTATCTTCCGATGCCGCGGTTGAAAAAATTACTTTACTAATAAGATTTTTAAGAATTTTAAATTCAATACTAAAACTATCGTCGGATTTAAAATCTAAAATATTTGGAAAATCGCCGACGGGAACCGTGGTTAGTTTAAAAATGGATTTTTTATAATTTATTACCGCTATTCCGTTCTCGTTTTCAGTAAAATTTATCGATAAATTTTGACCGTCTTCAGAAAATTCTTTAATAATATTAAATAACTTTTTCGAATTTACGGTAGTTTTGCCTTCAGATATTATTTCTGCGTTACAGTAGGCGATTATAGAAATTTCCAAATCCGTTGCGCTAATTTTAATAAAATTATTATCTGCGCTTTCTATTAGTACGTTAGAAATAATCGGCATCGACCCTTTTTTTTCGGAAATACCCTGGGTTAAAGACAGACATTCAATAAAATTCTTTTTTTTAATATTAAAATTTAACATATTTTGCGATGATTTATTATTATATTATAATTAATTTTAAAAACCTTAATAGTAATAGTAGCGTTTAAAAAGTTTAAAAACGACTAAGTAATTAAAATTATTAGTGGTTTTTTTGTTTAAAAATATGTGTTATTCTTAACGCTCTTTCTTTTAAAAATGTTTAATTCTTTTACTATGAAAAAATTAAACAGAAAATTAACATATTTTTAAACAAAACTATTTTTTAATTATTTTAATAATATTATTTAACGTTTTTTCTAATCCTTCATTATTTTTAAGATTCTTCTTTACCTTATTAACTGCATAAATTATAGAAGAATGATCTTTTCCGCCGAATTTACCGCCTATTTCGGGAAAAGACAGTTCGGTATAAGTTCTTATTAAATACATGGCAATTTGGCGCGGTTCGACGAATTCTTTTAATTTTTTATTTGATTTAATATCGGCGATTTTAATATTAAAATAATTACACACGGATTTTATAACGTTTTCCGCAGTAATAACTTTCTCGTTTTCTTTTAATAAATTAGAAGTGGCCTCGATTGCAAGATCGATATCTATAGGTCTTCCGGTAAAAGAAGAATATGCGGATATTTTAATCATAGCCCCTTCTAATTCTCTTATGTTAGAATTAATTTTATTGGCTAAAAGATTTATGACTTCGTCCGGAAAATTTATATTGTTCAAAATAGCTTTCTTTTTAAGGATTGCTACTCTTGTTTCAAAATCCGGAGGCTGAATGTCCGCTATTAACCCCCATTCAAATCTCGACCTTATTCTTTCTTCTAAACTGACTATATCTTTAGGTATTTTATCGCTTGAAACCACTATCTGTTTTTGGTTTTCATACAGTGCGTTAAAAGTATAAAAAAACTCTTCCTGGGTTCTTTCTTTGCCCGCAATAAACTGTATATCGTCTATAAGTAAAACATCTACGTTTCTATATCGGTTTCTAAAATCCACCATTTTATCGTCCCTGATGGATGTAATCATTTCGTTGGTAAATTTTTCGGAAGATACGAGATAAACGTTTAAATTTTTTTCTTTTATTATTTTATTGGCTATAGCGTTAAGCAGATGTGTTTTTCCAAGTCCAACGTCGCTGTATATAAACATAGGATTATAAGTCTGTCCGGGCAGATTGGCTACGGCGACGCTTGCCGCATGCGCAAACTGATTGCCGGAACCTATTACGAAATTTTCAAAGGTATATTTTTCGTTTATATTAAGATATTCTTTTTTCAAACTTTTTTTATTTTCGGTATTTTTTTCTTTAACTTCGGTTTTTATATTTACCGGAGCTAAATTTACATTGCTGGCGATATTATTATTTTTGCCGGCGAAATTATTTTCAGAAGCTTCGTTAATGTTATAAATCATATTAAGGTCTTCGTCGTTGTTTAAATTTTTCCATATATTTAAAATAATTTCACGGTAAGATTCGTTAATAATATCCTTAAAAAATTTATTCGGCACCGAAAATATAAGCGTATTGTCGTTTAAAGATATATCGGCAGGATTAAACCATATATTAAAATTGCTGTCGCCGATTTCTTTTTTTAATTCGTTTAATAGAGGTTCGATTTTATCCATAATAAATTAAACAATGTTATCAACAGTTGTTGATAACTCAAATATATCTTTAATTACAATAACTTATATTTAAAATTTAGTTCTAAATCGGGCTTTATTTTGAAATTTTTTATGGAAATATTTTTAGTATAAAATTTAACAAATTCAACATTATCAAATTTTAAAATATATTTCAATTATATTTCAATAATTTTTTTCGTATAAAATCAATGCGTTAAATATTTTAATATTGCGTATGGCCTTTTATTACCGCAAGTTAAGCAATAATCAAAAATAAAAATTGCTTGACATTCATAGTATTATTTGTTTTAATTAAAATTTATCTCATTAAAAATTATATTATTAATAAAACGGAGCAATCGTTATGAAAAGAACTTTTCAACCAAGTAAATTAAAAAGAAAAAGGACGCACGGTTTTTTAAGCAGGATGAGCACTAAAAACGGAAGATTAGTTTTATCGAGGCGCAGAAGAAAGGGCAGGAAAATACTTGTTCCGGTAATAAGCTCTAAATAGTTTTGCATATTAGCTTTATCTTTATTTATTATATATAATGTCTGAAAAAAATTTCAAATTAAATAAAGACATTAAACTAAAAGATAAAAGCCACATAAATTATATTTTTAAACAAGGACTTAAAAAGCCGCAAAAAGTTTCGGTCATTTATTATGTTAGGTCAGATAGCTTTAAATTTTTAATTACATTTAAAAGAAAGCTTCTTAATTCCGTTAAAAGAAACAAATTTAAAAGAATAATAAAAGAATTTATAAGGCTAAACCGGTATAATCTTAAAAAAATTGATTGCGCAGTATTATTAGTTAAAATTCCTCCTTCTAAAATTCATCTGTTAAAAGAGCTTGAATTTTTAATACAAAATGAAAATTTTAAATAAATTTTTTATAGTACTTATTAATTTTTACAGAAAACTTATATCTCCATTATTGCCTCAAAGCTGCAGATTTTACCCGACTTGTTCCGAATATGCCGTAGAATGTTTTCAAACTTTCGGTTTTTTTAAAGCTTTTTTTTTATCTATATACAGGATTATCAGATGCAATCCTTTGTCTAAGGGCGGATACGACCCTGTCGATAAGCATGCGCATTAAAATTAATTAGCCATGACTGCATTATTTAATTTGATTTAAATTTATATACAGTAAAAGGAGTTTTTTTGGAAAAGAGAATAATTATAGCTTCAATTTTATCGGTAGTCTTAATAATAGCATGGGGCTATTTTATGCCCCACGGGCAAAAAGCGCCGGCCGTAAATAAACAAACTGCCGCAATAAATAAAGTTTCAAATTTAAAACGCAAAGAAAACGTTAAAAATTTGAAAAAAATTATTCCTCTTCAATCTAAAAAAATAAAAAAATTAATTTCTATATCAAATTCGCTGAAAAGCATTAAAACCGTATCCTATAAGGGAAAGAATATTTATGTAAAGTTTAATAAATATACGGGAGCAATAGATTCTTTAAATCTTTTAAATTATTCTTATACTGAAAAAAATTCTAAAAATAAGGTTAATCTCTCCAACTCTAAAAATATTCCGGAAGTAATTAACTTTGTACCAAAAAATCAAAACGTTCCAATAAAATTAGTCAATATAATAAGGAAAAAAGATTCTGTAAAGTTTGTCTATAATATAAACGGCAAGGCCATACTTACGAAAGAATATAAATTTTATGAACATAAGTATCTTTTAGCGGCGTCGGTTTATATTAAGGATATCGGCAATAAACCGTATAAGCTTAGGGGCAGGTTTATTCTTTCGGCAGGTTTAAAACCGGCTTCGTCGAAAAGTTCTAATTTTGTTAATTTTACTCCTGCGGTTTATATCAATAAAAGCTTTCAAACCCCGACTATTACTGCTAAAGAAAAATTTACCGGAGATATTTCTTTTGCAGGTTTTAATTCTAAATATTTTTTACTTTCTGCATTATCGCCCGGCAGTAATATAAAGGCAGAAAAAAAAGGCAATATAATTTCTTTTATTATTCCCAAAACGCTGTCGGCGGCTTCCGGCAAAACCGTAGAAACGTCTTTAAAATTTTATGGAGGACCCAAAAAATTATCCCTGCTAAATCCCCTGGGGCATAACCTTAGTTCAACTTTAAATTTCGGCTTTTTCGGCTTTTTTTCAATAATATTACTTCATATACTTGAATTTTTCTACGCATATGTTCATAATTACGGAGTTGCTATTATACTTCTCGTTTTAGCTATAAGGTTAGTGTTTTATCCGCTTACCTATACCGGTTTTAAATCTATGAAGCAGATGCAGAAATTAACGCCGAAGATTAACGAAATGCGCGAGAAATACAAAGACAACAAAGCCGAATTAAACAAGAAAATTATGGAACTTTATAAAGAAAGCAGAGTTAACCCTTTCGGCGGATGCCTTCCGATGCTTTTGCAGATTCCGGTTTTTTACGGTTTATATGAAGCGCTTTTAATATCGATACAGCTCAGGAATGCACCCTTTATCTTATGGATACACAATCTTTCGGTTCAGGATCCCTATTATATCCTGCCTATCTTAATGGGCATATCCATGCTGATTTCGCAAAAAATGAACCCTATGGTCGGAGATCCGGCGCAGGCTAAAATAATGCTAATTCTCCCCGTCGTTTTTACGTTTATTTTTATTCATTTTCCCGCAGGTCTTCTTTTATACTGGACGGTCAACAATCTTTTAACCATTGCTCAGCAGTATATTATAAATAGAAAATTTGCGTAATCTTCTTTTTACGGCGCCATGTCTTTTTTAAAAAATGAAATAGATACTATTTGCGCTATTTCTTCTCCTTCAGGCGAAGGAGCAATCAGCATTATCAGGGCATCCGGCGAAGACTGCCTGCATATACTTCAAAAAATTTTCAGGCCTTACCGCAAAGATTTATCCGATATAAAATCCCGTTTTTTATATACCGGACGTATTTTCGATTTTCAAACCGAATCTTTTGTCGACGAAGCGGCGTGCGTTTTTATAAAAGGTCCGAATTCGTATACCGGAGAAGATATGTTTGAAATATATCCTCACGGCGGAGTATTTAACACCAAATATATACTGGAAATAATATTAAAATCGGGCGCAAGGCTTGCATATAACGGCGAATTTACCAAAAGAGCCTATCTGCACAATAAAATCAGCCTTGTAAAAGCAGAAGCTATTCTGGAAATAATCAAGGCGAATTCTTTAAAAACTTTAGTTATTGCAAACAACGAACTCGGCGGTCTATTAGAAAAAAAAATAGAAAAAATTAAAGAAGATTATCTTTATATGCTTGCTTCCGTTGAAGCATTGATAGATTTTCCGGAGGAGGAATTTGAAAATCTTAATGCAGATTTTCTAAAAAAGTCCGAGGAGGCGGCAGGATTAATCTCAGGGCTTATAGAATCTTATGAGAATTACGAGCTAAACAAGCGCGGTTTCAGCATAGTAATAGCCGGAGCGCCTAACGTTGGAAAGTCAAGCATATTAAACAGGCTTGTCGATAAAAAAAGAGCAATAGTTTCGGATACGCCCGGAACGACAAGGGATTATATCGAAGAAAACCTGTTTTTATCCAATAAACCCGTTAAAATTATAGACACGGCAGGCTTAAGGAAAACGGAGAATGAGATAGAATATGAGGGAATAAAAGTGAGCTATAGCCAGATTAAAAATGCCGATGCCGTTTTATATGTTTTCGACGTTAACGAATTAGCGGAGAATGAAATTTTAAAGGAAATATTGGAAGAAAAAAAAGAAAACGTTATTCCCGTCGTAAATAAATTAGATACCGCAGGCGTTAAAAACTTAAAAACGGCAGAAAATAAAATTATTAAGGAATTTAAGTTTACTAATAATCCTGTTTTTATAAGCGCCAAGACCGGCGACGGTTTTGAGTCGATGAAAACGGCTCTGCACGATATTATTTTAAAGTCTGAAAGCGGCGTTAAAGACGACGTCGGTATTACGACTATCAGGCAGAAAAACTTGCTTCTAAGATCCTTAAATTTTTTAGAAAGCGCAAAAGAAAAATTTATAGAAGGCTCTCCTTTAGAGCTGATATCGATAGACTTAAGGGACGGCATTAAATATCTTGACGAAATAATCGGCGGAGTAACCAACGAAGACGTTTTAGACGTGCTTTTCAAAGAATTTTGCATCGGCAAATAAAAATCCGCACTTTTAAAACAAATAATTTAGAAATATAATTCTGGCTATGGAAAATAAAAATAGTACGAATAGTTTTGACTTAATAGTTGTAGGAGCGGGGCATGCAGGCATAGAGGCTTCCCTTGCTTCGGCAAGGATGGGGCTGAACGTTGCCGTTATTACGATTAATTTGGACAATATCGGGCAGATGTCCTGCAATCCGGCAATAGGAGGGCTTGCAAAAGGGCATCTGGTGCGCGAAATCGACGCTCTCGGCGGCGAGATGGGTAAAGCTACAGATAAAACCGGAATTCAGTTTAGAACCCTTAATACGAAAAAAGGTCCTGCGGTCAGGTCGTCGCGCGCGCAGGCGGATATGTTCAGATATAAAACCTATATGAAAAAGACTTTGGAATCTGAACAAAACCTGACGATTATTCAGTCTATGGTTGATTCGCTTATAGTAAAAAATGCAAAAGTATCCGGAGTAGTTTTATGGACGGGTGAACAACTGTTTGCTGATGCCGTCATTTTAACGACTGGAACTTTTTTAAGGGGTCTGGTGCATATCGGTCTTTTTAACTATAATGCCGGAAGGGCAGGCGATTTTGCTTCTAATAAACTTTCTTTGAGTTTGATTGAAAACGGTCTTGAGATAGGAAGACTTAAAACGGGAACTACGCCGCGATTGGACGGAAGGACTATAGATTTTTCAGAGCTTGAGGAGCAAAAAGGAGAAGACGATTTTATCCCGTTTTCTATGGCGGATAAAAAGATAAACAACGAGATCAGCTGTTATATTACATATACAAATAAAAGTACGCACGACGCAATTTTAAAAGACTTGGATAAGTCTCCTTTATATTGCGGGGTTATTAAGGGAATAGGCCCCAGATACTGTCCGTCCATAGAAGATAAAGTAGTAAGGTTTAAAGATAAAGAAAGGCACCAGATATTTTTGGAAAGAGAGAGTTTAGACTCGGTAGAATATTATCCTAACGGACTTTCAACAAGTCTGCCTTTAGATACCCAGCTTAAATTTTTAAGAACGATAAACGGGCTTGGAAACGTAAAAATAATGAGGCCCGGCTATGCAATAGAATACGATTATGTTTTACCTACCCAGCTTAATCATTCTTTGGAAACTAAAAAAATAGAAGGACTTTTTTTAGCAGGGCAGATTAACGGAACATCCGGTTACGAAGAAGCTGCGGCTCAAGGTATCGTTGCCGGAATTAACGCCGCTTTAAAAATAAAAGGTAAAGAACCTTTAATTTTAAGAAGAGATGAGGCATATATAGGCGTTTTGATAGACGATTTAATAACTCTCGGCACTTCCGAACCATACAGAATGTTTACGTCGCGCGCCGAATACAGACTGCTTTTAAGGGAAGACAATGCGGATTTCAGGCTGTGCGAATTCGGTAAAAAAGCCGGCCTTTTAGACGACGAAAGATATTTTATATACAAAGAAAGATTAGACGGATTTAACAAATTAATTTCTTTTTTAAAGACTTACGAAAAAGGCAGGTATTACGACCTCTTGAAACGCCCAGATATTTATCTGGAAAGTATCGCGACGCAATTAAACGAAGAACTAAATAAATTTAGCAAAGATATAATGAACAGAGTCGAGCTTTTTGTCAAATACGAGGGTTATATTTCAAGGCAGAAAGAGGAGATAGACAGGTTAAAAAAGTTCGACGATTTTAAAATTGAAATAGATATGGATTTTAATTCTATTCCGGGATTGTCCATAGAAGTCGTCGAAAAACTCAATAAAATACGTCCTAAGACTATATCGGAGGCAAGCAGGATTTCAGGCATAACTCCTGCGGCGGTCGGTATTTTATTAATGAGATGCCGAAAATAAAATAGTATTAAAAATCTTAATGTTTCACATGCAACATACCCATTTTTTTCTTGACATATTTTTTTTAAAATAGCATACTTATCTTATATTATGTAAAAAAATAAATTAATTAAACACAGGAGGCTGTTTATGCGAAGTGAGCCCGACAGTAGCGATTATTGTTTGAATTCAAAAAAAATCGATAATAGCTTTAATACTTCATTGGCTTTAGAGTGTTTATTTAATTTTAACTTTCCTTTATAAACTTTGTAATATTATATTCATCTCTTTCTAATGAACGGTTAAAGCTGTTTATTAAGAAGGAGACTAAATATGAAAAAAGATTACAAAGACAAGCTCGACAACCTCCCCGTAGATATTAAGCTTAGAGCTGCAGACAGGCTTAAAATCCATCTTATGAGGCAAAAATACGGTTATTTTTCCCGTCTTTGTCTTCTAATGGCGCTTATAGGTCCCGGAATACTCGTTATGATTGCAGATAACGATGCCGGCGGAGTTATGACTTATGCGCAGACCGGCTCTATATTCGGAATCGGCTTTTTTATTCCTTTTATGATAGTAATGCTGCCGGTAGCGTATATAGTCCAGGAAATGACCGTTAGGCTCGGCGCCGTGACGCACAGAGGACATGCCGAAATGATATGGAAAAGATACGGAAAGTTCTGGGGAGCTTTTTCCTTAATCGACCTTATCATAGCAAACGTATTGACGCTAATAACGGAGTTTATAGGCATAACGATAGGCATGCGTGTTTTTGGAGTTCCGCCGCTTATTTCTTCGACAGCGGCCGTTCTTATTATAGCTTCTATTCAGCTTTTTTTACGCTATTTTGCATGGGAGTGGATTAGTTTAAGCATAGCAGCGTTTAACCTGATATTCGTTCCCTTAGTTTTTTTTGTTCCCCATTTGCACTGGGGAGCTGTTGCGAGAAGTTTTGGGACATGGCATATACCCGGAGGCGTTACCTCGCTTTTTATATACGTAGTTCTTGCAAATTTAGGCACTACTATAGCTCCATGGATGCTTTTTTTCCAGCAGTCATCAGTCGTAGATAAGGGCCTTACGGTTAAAGATATAAGGGACGGACAGTTCGACACGTTTATAGGTTCCGTATTTATGGTAATAGTCGCAATAGCCATTATACTTATTACGGCGGGAACCGTTTACGGTATGACTCATACGCCTAATTTAGACATACAAACCATTCTTTCGGCAATCTCTTCAAAAATGGGACCCCTTGCTATGAGACTTTTTGCTCTTGGATTAGTCGAGGCTGGTCTTATAGCTGCTATAGCAATATCCGCAAGCACTTCCTGGGCTATGGGGGAAGCATTCGGATGGCCTAAAAGCATCAATATGCCGCCGGTTGAGGGCTGGAAATTTTATCTTCCCGGTATAATAAGCCTTTTGATCGCAGGAAGTATAGTTTTAATACCGAATGCGCCTTTAGGTTTTTTAAACTTAACAGTCCAGGTAGTTGCTACTATTTTTATGCCTGCGGCTATGATGTTTTTGCTTTTGCTTTTAAACGATAAGGAGATAATGGGCGTGCATATAAATAAATCATGGCAGAATATATCGGCGTTTACGATAGTCGGATTTTTGATAATTATGAACTTCATGTACGGTTTAACGGTTGTATTTCCGCATTTATTAGGATAGGTAATTAATTTTAATTATAAGAGGCGCGATATGAAAAATAATAGAAAAACTTCAAAAGATATTGATCTCGACGAAGACTGGGAAGATTTTATAAAAGAAGAAGGGTTAATAGATTATAATAAAATACCGGTGCAAAAAGCCGAAATTAAAGGATGGGTGCAAATAGCCTTTTGGTTTCTTAGAATTTATATACTCGTAATGATTATAATGGTAATTATCGGATTTTCAAGAATACATTAAGGACGATTAAATGGAAATAAAATATTCGGTGTGTCCTCACGACTGTCCGGATACATGCGCTTTAAAGGTTGAAGTCGAAGACGGTAAAATCGTAAAAGTGGCGGGCGATCCATCGCATCCCGTAACAAAAGGGGTTATCTGCGAAAAAGTAAGAGCTTATCCTGAACGCATTTATGGAAACAGGATACTTTACCCGATGCGCAGGACGGGAAAAAAGGGCGGCGGCGCATTTAAAAGAATAAGTTGGAATGATGCCATAGATGAAATTACAGGACGTTGGAAAGAGCTTATTTCTAAATATGGTTCGGAAAGTATTTTGCCCTATTCCTACGGCGGGACGGAAGGCATAATCAACAAAGCAAGTATGGACAGGCGTCTTTTTAATAAAATAGGCGCTACTTCCCTTGACCGCACTATCTGTTCCGCAGCCGGAAGTTTAGGCTATCAGCTTGCTTACGGAGAATCTAAAGGGGTAAATCCTTTAGATTCCGTTAATGCAAAATTGATAATATTCTGGGGAATAAACGCTTTAGAAACAAATATGCATCAGGCGCTTTTAGCCGATGCCGCCCGCAAAAACGGCGCTAAAATTATAGCCGTAGACGTTCACCGCAATAAAACGGCAAAATGGGCAGACGATTTTTATATGATTCTGCCGGGTTCGGATGGAGCGCTTGCTCTGGGAATTGCGCATATTATATTAAGAGATAATTTGGAAAATAAGGAATTTTTAGAAAAGTATTCTTTCGGATTTGACGAATTTCGCAAAAAGGCGCAGGAATATCCGCCCGATAAAGTCTCAGGCATTACCGGTCTTTCAAAAGAGCGAATCGAACATTTAGCAAAATTATACGCAGAAACTAAACCGTCGTTTTTAAGAATAGGAAACGGGCTTCAGCATCACAAAAACGGCGGTATAAATACATGGCTGATTTCTTTACTGCCGTCTTTAACGGGGGCATGGTCGGATAAAGGCGGAGGGGCGTTAAAATCTAATTCCGGATATTTCCCCTTAAACGAACAAACATTAAAAAGACCGGATTTAATGAAAAATGCAAGCAGAACGGTAAATATGGTTCAGCTTGGAAAAGCCTTATGCGAACTTAGCAGCCCTCCTATTATGTCGCTGTACGTTTATAACAGCAATCCTGCAATCGTAGCCCCAAATCAAAACTTGGTTATAAAAGGTTTTGGAAGAGAAGAACTTTTTACGGTAGTTCACGAGCAAACCATGACCGATACGGCAAAATGGGCGGATATTATACTTCCCGCGACTACGAGTTTTGAACATTCAGATATTTACGTGAGTTACTGGCATACTTTTATTCAGTGGGCAGATAGGGTTATACCGCCTCTAGGAGAGGCAAAGCCTAATATTGAAGTATTTAAACTTATTGCTAATGCTTTAGATTTTAACGACGAATGTTTTTTAGATACGGAAGAAGGTATCGCGCGCCAGGCTCTTGACCTTCCTTACTGGAAAGAAAGAGGAATAACTTTTGAAAGGCTTAAAAAAGAAAGATTTATTAAAATCGAGACGGAAGACTATCCTTTTAAATTCGATAAACTTAACACTTTCTCAGGAAAAATAGAGTTTAAAAGTAAAAAAGTTTCGGTTTACGGACTTTCGGAAATACCGGAGTATAATCCTATTAACGAATATTATGATTTACGTAAAACCAGATTTAACAAAGGCAATCCCATATCTAATCCCGATTACCCATTAACCTTCGTCAGTCCTCCCAATCACTTTTTTTTAAATTCGTCTTTTGCAGGCGTTTCTTCTTTAAAAGCAAAAGCCATCGAGCCTTTTTTAGAAATTAATCCTGAAGACGCCGAAGCCAGAGGCATTAATGACGGAGATTTAGTAAGGGTAGAAAACGAGCGGGGCGGGGTGTCTATAAAAGTTAAAGTCGTAAATTCCGTTCTGCCCGGAGTCGTCGTTTCAGCGGGTTTATGGTGGAAAGACGATTACGTAAACGGTTCGGGCGTAAATGCTTTGACCCCCGACGATTTATCGGATATAGGCGGCGGCGCCGTCTTTTTTTCCTCCCGTGTAGAAGTTAAAAAAATCTAAAAAATGTTCTTGCTATTTTTTAAGCATTTGCTATAATTAAAAAGTTTTGACTTTAAATTATACAATATGGAGGATTAAGTTTTGATATTAAATGGATAACCTTAAGCATAAAGGGATATTCAGGTATTTTTTTAATTTTCTGACCATTTTATCCGCCGCGTTTTTTACGGTTTTAAGCATATACTATTTTAAAAGCGAATTTATATTACAATCCTCTTTTATAAATTTTTCTTTCAAATTTGACGCTCTTTCCCTGTTTTTCGTGATATTCATATCTTCTATTTCCCTGTTTATTTCTATTTTTTCTATAAAATACGGGGATAAATACGACGATAAACCTTCACTGTTTATATATTCTTTTTTATTTATAATATCTATGCTTATTCTCGTTATAAGCAACGATATGCTGACCTTTTTAATTTTTTGGGAATTGATGTCCATTTTTTCTTTTCTTTTGGTTATTTACGAAGGGAACGAAGAATCCAGAAAAGCCGGTTTTTTATATTTTTTAATGACGCATATAGGCACTATTCTTATAACCTCCGCTTTTATAATGCTTTATTTAAAAACGTCGTCTTTTTCTTTCGATTATTATAAAGGCGCGGCGGGAATTATAATACTGGCGGCGGCAATAACCGGATTTTCGATTAAAGCAGGCATAATGCCGTTTCATACATGGCTGCCTTATGCCCATCCTGTTGCGCCCGCCAATATATCGGCAGTTATGTCCGGCGTTATGGTTAATATGGCTATCTACGGTATTTTAAAATTTTTATTCGTTTTCAGTTCCGGGTCTGACTCGTTTCTTGGAATCGTACTTCTCGTTATAGGCGCTTTGTCCGCTCTTTTGGGGATTATGTACGCCATGGTGCAGAAAGATATTAAAAAACTGCTTGCGTTTTCCACGATAGAAAATATGGGAATAATTTTTATGGGAATCGGCATATCGTACTGGGCGCGTGTAGAAAATTTTAAATCGCTGGAATATCTTGCAATGGCAGCGGTTCTTCTGCATATAATTAATCACGGCTTAAGCAAAAGTTCGCTTTTTATGGGTTCGGGCTTGATAGACAAATATACGCATACGAGAAATATGGAAAAACTCGGCGGACTTTCAAAAAAAATGGGGCAGTTGTCCGTACTGTTTCTTGTCGGCGTAATGTCTATTTCGGCCATGCCTCCTTTAAACGGTTTTTTAAGCGAGTGGTATTTGTATATTTCTTTAATAGGTTCGGTTTTTACCGGAAACCTGTATATGGTTTATTTTTCGATAATAGCCATAGCGCTTCTGTCTCTTGCCGGAGCCGCCGCAGGCGCCGCTTTTACAAAATTATTCGGAATAACTTTTCTTGGGAAACCGAGGACTGATAATGCCGAAAATGCAAAAAAATCGCATATTATCGAAAGAATAGGAATTGCCCTGCCCGTTGTTTTGTGTATTTATATAGGAATTTACCCTTATCAAATAATATCAAGCATAAATACCGTAATATTTTATCTGACTGGAGGAACGGTAAATCCAAATCCGTTTACCGCAGTCCGCGCCGTCAAAGTTCATTCGTTTTCATTATATGCGCCGGCTATTATAGCCGGCGCGTTTGCCATCCTACTATTAATAATTTTTTTCTATTTTAAGATATTTGCTTCCGATAAAAAAAGAGTTTTTGAAACATGGGCATGCGGGCTCGACGAAAAAAATCCTAAAGCTCAGTATTCCGGCAGCGGATTTTCCTCAAGCATAATGAAAGTTTTTTCCTCTTTTTATTCGTCGGTTTCGGAAATAGATTTTGAAAGGGACGTAAAAAAGTATTTCAGGTCTAAGTCCGTTTATACCGAAGAAGTGAACGATATAGTCGAAAAATATATATATATTCCGGCGGGGAAATTATATTATAAGATATCCGAAATTTTTAACAAAGCGGTTAATTCGGCAAATATAAACGTTTCGCTGGGATATTTATTTTTAACTTTAATCGTCTGCTTTATCATTTATATATTTATAATAAGATAAAAGATAAAAAAACAAAAATTATGAATTTTAACGCTCAGCATTTAATAATAGGCTTAATTCAATTTATTATAATAGTTATGCTTGCGCCTTTTTTTGCCGGTTTCATTCATAAATTAAAACAGCGGGCAAGAGGGCAGAAAGGGATAAATATATTTCAGTTTTATATAAATTTTAATAAATTATTAAAAAAAGAGCTCGTTTTATCAAAAGACGCGACGTTTATATCCAATATAGCTCCTTATATAGTTTTTGTAGCGTATTTAATTATATTATTAATGCTGCCTGCATTTTACGTATATTCATTGCTCGGCATATCTTCCGACGTAATTTTAATCGCTTATTCTCTTGCGCTTGCGACATTTTTTATGACTCTTTATGCGATGGATCAGGGCAGCGCCTTCGGCGGGCTCGGTGCCAGCAGGGAATGGTTTTTAACTGTCCTTTCGGAGCCTTCTTTAATATTCATTTTTATATCGCTTGCCATCTTTACAAAACAGGGCAGAATTACCGATATTTTTTACGTCATACAGAAAGGAGCGGAAAACGCCTTTTTGACGGGCGTCGGTTCAAGCACCGTATCCGTTGCCATACCTTTTTTACTTTTTATTTCGCTTTTTATCGTAAGCATATCGGAAAACGCAAGAATTCCTATAGACAATCCGGAAACCCATCTCGAACTTACCATGTTTCATGAAGCAAACATTTTAGAGGCAAGCGGAAAACATCTGGGGCTGTACGAATACGGAAGCTATTTGAAACTTACGGTTTTTTTAACGATAATGTCTCTTATTTTGTTTCCGTATATGGCCGTAAATATTTATCAAATCCCTTTAGCTTTTATAATTTACGTTTCGAAGATGATAATATTATGTATATTTATTGCGGGCGTAGAGATAGTTAACCCTAAAATGCGCGTTTTCAGGGTGCCGAACATTCTTTCCGTCTCGTTCATATTGTCTTTGATAGCGATGATATTGTCGATTAGGAGATTTTAAAAATGATAATGGGAAAAATAGCCGAACTTTTTATTATTTTAATACTCGTTTCGGTCGTATTAAACGTAAGTTCGCCTTTTATAAAATTTGCCATAAAGTTGTATTCTTTTCAGTCTCTTATGCTTGCATTTTATATTTTAATGGGGGCGGTTCATTTCAACTCGATAAATTTATACGGTTCGTTTGCCATTACAATAATTTTTAAGGTTATTTTAATTCCCTATTTTTTATTCAAAACCCTTAAAAAGGTTAAAATGGATAAAGAAATAAATATGTATATAGGCATACCGGAGGCTGTCGTCTTTGCCGGTTCTTTAACTTTGCTTTCAAATTTGATAGCTCAAAAAATTATTAAAACGGGCATTACTTTCGGTTCTTTCGTGTTTACGATATCTCTTGCTACGTTTTTAATAGGAGCTATGCTTATGATAACAAGAAAAACTTTATTTTCGCAGATTCTAGGATTTTTAACGATTGATAACGCAATTTTTTTGGCGGCAAACAGCATTACTCACGGAATGCCACTTTTAGTAGAACTGGGCGTACTTTTCGACCTTTTCGTCAGCATACTTATATTGTCGCTTCTAATATTAAACTTAAGGAGAAACGTTGCATCATAAACTTTTAGACTTAATATTAATACTTCCTGCGGCGGCCTTAATATTTTCAATTTTTACCGACGTATTATGGATGTCTTATCTTCAGCTGGCGGTATCAGTCCTTGTATTCTTAACGGTCGGCGCAATCGCCGTTTCTTTTAATTCTATAACCGTTTTTTTAGGGGGGTTTTTCTTCGTAGATTATATTAATTTAGTAATACTTATAACCGTTTCTACGCTTGAACTTTTCGTTGCGTTTTATTCTTTCGGATACGTCAGAAGCGAAATAGCCGGCGGCGTATCTAAAAGAAAATTTAAATTTTATTATTTTTGGAAAAATTTATTTATTTTCAGCATGATGGTTTCGATATTGTCTAATAATCTGGGTATTTACTGGACGGGTCTGGAAGCCACGACGCTTGCTACGGCATTATTGGTTTCTTTTAACAGGACTAAAGAATCTTTCGAAGCTACATGGAAATACGTTATAATGTGTTCTGTCGGCATTGCCATAGGGCTTTTTGCCATAGTTATTTTATATTTTACTACTTCGCAGGTTTACGGCGAAAGTATGCGCTCTTTATCTTTTATAAATATCATGCAGGCGGGCGCAAAATTAGATAAAAATTTTCTTATGCTGTCTTTTATTCTTGCGCTTGTAGGATTTGGAACGAAAGTAGGTTTTGCCCCTATGCACAACTGGCTTCCGGATGCGCATTCGCAAGGTCCAAGTCCGGTCAGCGCTTTATTGTCGGGAGTTTTGCTTAATACCGCGCTTCTTGGTATTTTACGGTTTTATCAGATAAACGGCGCCGCCGGCATACACTACCCTAGGTATTTTTTAATCTGCTTCGGGTTTTTAACAATTTTCGTATCGGCTTTTTCGATAATAAAGCAGACCGATTACAAGCGGCTTTTTGCATTCTCTTCAATGGAAAATATGGGTATTATAGCGCTTGGTTTCGGCATAGGCGGAATTGCGGTTATAGGAAGCCTGCTGCAGATTTTTTTTCATGCCTTGAATAAGGGGCTGCTTTTTTTATCTTCGGGAAACGTTCTTGCGGCTACTCATGAAAGAAGAATAGATAAAATAAGAAATTTATCCAAAAATTTTCCTATTACGGGAATAGTTCTTCTTTTCGGGGCTATGGGAATCAGCGGTATGCCGCCTTTTGCTATGTTTCTTGGAGAAATCTACATTATGACCGGCGTTTTTAGAACAGATATCTGGTTGGGGTTTTTAGTTTTTATCCTGCTTATTTTCGTTTTTATAGGACTTTTCGGCAAAGTTCTTAAAATGTATGTCGGAAAAGCAAATACAGGGGACGAAGAAGAAGGCGGCGAACTAAAAAACGACGGTACCGGCGCATTGCATAAAGCGGTTAGCGAAGCGGGATTGCATCCTTTTATAGTCTATGTTCCGTTAATAATGTTGCTGTTTTCTTCTTTTCTGCTATTTTACATTCCGTATCCCTTTTTGCATATAATAAAATCTGCGGCGGCTGAATTTGGAGGTAAAGTTAATTTTTTTAAATGAGTAAAATGATTATTATAGATAAACACGATATAAAATCGGACGATTTTATAAATTCGGCGGAAAATCTTAAAACGTCGGGAAAATATCTGCTCGGCATAGCGGCTGCGGATGAAAGAGTTATTAATTCTAAATTCAGCGTCAGATATTTTTTTGGAGGAACGGGGGGCATAGAGGAATATTGCGTAAAAACCGAAGATAGTTTTCGTTCTATATCTAAAATATGTCCTGCGGCAAAAATGTACGAGCGCGAGATATACGATTTATTCGGACTTTTGCCGGAAGGGCACCCTGACCTAAGGCCGTTAATGCTTTATCCTGAAAACTGGGATTCCTCAATTCATCCTTTGAGAAAAGATTATAACGGCGTAATTCCCGAAATGAAAAAATACGGCGAGTATAAATTTAAAGAGGTTCTGGGGGAAGGCATTTTTAACGTATTGGTAGGACCGGTACATGCGGGCATTATAGAGCCGGGACATTTTAGGTTTTCGCTCGCGGGAGAGCCGGTTTTACAGTTAGAAATAAGGCATTTCTGGAAACACAGGGGCATTGAAAAAATTTGCGAAGGCAAAGATTTTAAGGAAACGCTGGATATAATTTCAAAAATTTCAGGAGACAATAGCGTCAATATCGCCATAAGCTACCTTGAAGCCGCTGAAAGCATATTAAATATCGAAATAACCGAAAGGGCTAAATATATTAGAGTAATTCTTGCGGAGCTTGAAAGGATGTGGAACTATGTGCGGGACGTTGCTTGGATTTTTATGGATATAGGATTTGCCCTGCCGGCGCAGAATTTGTTTGCTCTGCAGGAAGAGCTAATGAGGCTCAATAAAAATTTAAGCGGACACAGATTTTTGTTCAATTCATTAAACGTAGGCGGCGTAAATTTAGACCTTGATTCTGAGAAACTTAAGTCAATAGTGGAGGCAGTCGAGAAAGTAGAAAATATTATAAAAGAATCGGAAGAATTTATTTTAAGCTCTTCTTCGGTTTTAGACAGGCTGGAGTTTACGGGAAAAATTAACAAGAAAACGGCTGAAGAGCTTTCTCTTTGCGGCATAAGCGCAAGAGCATCGGAATTGTCGCGCGATACAAGAATTGAATATCCTTATCTTGCATACGGAAGTTTAAATTTAAAGCCTGTTATTCTTGAAGGCGGAGACGTTTTTTCGAGAACCGCTTTAAGAATTAAAGAAATTTATCTTTCAAAAGAAATAATTTCGAATTTAGTGTCAAATATGCCAGAAGGAAATATTTGCGTTCAATATGAAAGCAAACCTGAGGCATACGGTTATGCAATCGGCAATTCCGAAACTTCAAGGGGCAACGCTTTTTTTTATATAATGGCAGACGATAAAGGGAAGATATTCAGGCTTAAATATATAGACCCGTCGTTCAGGATTTGGCCTTCTATTCAGTACGGTGTATTGGGAAATATAATTGCAGACTTCCCTTTAATAAACAAAAGCCTGAATCTTTCATACGCCGGAAACGATATGTGATAGGAAAAGGTGTTAGGAAAAGGTGTCAGATTTATTTTTTTGATACGAAACAGTCAGTTAGCATAGAAAGCGTTTGCAAAAAATTAATCTGACACCTTTTCCGCAGGAGGAGATTGATAATATATGTTTTTTAAAAAACTGTTATTTAAAAATAAGACGCAGAATATAGCGCCTGAAAGCGAAAAAGGTTCGGTTTTAATTAAAGGCGATGAATTAAAGCATTCGGTTGATGAGGTATTAGGGAGAAGTTTATTCGTCAGGCTTGTGGACAGCGGTTCCTGCAACGCCTGCGAAACCGAACTTTCCGCGCTTTCAAATCCTTATTACGATCTGGAAAGATTCGGCATAAAATTCGTCGCCTCCCCTAAGCATGCGGACGTTCTTATAGTAACGGGATGCGTAACCAGAAATATGCTTAACCCGCTTTTAAAGACATACGAAAATATTCCTTCGCCTAAGTTCGTTATTACCGCAGGCGACTGCGCGGAAACCGGCGGACCTTTTAAAGATTCATATTCCGTTTGCGGTCCTGTTTCAAAATATTTAAACGCCGCAGTCCACGTCAAAGGATGCCCGCCGGAACCCGAAGCGGTAATATCGGCATTTTTAAAATTCATGGATATCCTAAAGTCCGGCAAAAATTCCTAAAAACCCTTGACATTATACCTAAGTATAAGGTGTACAATAATTATTAATGAGTATAATGAAGTTGTATCTTAACTTAAGTAAAAGGAGAAAAACATGAAAAAGATTAAAATTAACGTCGAAGGTATGACCTGCGAACACTGCGTTACGTCTTTAAATAAAGCGGTAAATAAAGTAAGAGGAGTTATTAAAGTAGATACGTCTTTAGCTAAAAAAGAAAGTTTAATTTTAGCGGCGGACGATATAAAGGTCGAAGATATTAAAAAAAGCATAGAAAATGCCGGATACAAACCGTTATCGCATGAAGCCGTCAATGTTTCGGAAGCCGAATTAGAAGCAAGCGGAACGGAAACCGGCAATAGTGCCGAAAAAAACCATAATTACGATTACGATTTGATAGTAATAGGGGGAGGTTCCGCCGCATTTTCCGCCGCTATTAAATTTGCCGACGAAGGCAAAAAAGTTTGCGTTATCGAAAACTGGATTATAGGCGGCACATGCCTTAACAGAGGATGCGTTCCGTCGAAACATCTTTTGGAAGCCGCCAGAATATATTACGAACCGATAAACAACAAATTTAAAGGCATAGAAACAAAACAGGGGCGCATTGACGTAAAAGAACTTATAAAAGTTAAAACCGAACTTCTCGACGAGCTCAGGGAAATGAAATATTATAACGTATTAAAAGGTTACGGCAATATTACATTTATAGAAGGCAGAGGAAGTTTTGCGTCAAAAAATTCAGTAAATGTCATTCCAAACGATAAAAATAAAAAATCTTTCAATATTACTTCGGAAAAGTTTATTATAGCAACAGGTTCAAAAAACCAGATAATAAATATCGAAGGCTTAGAAGAAGTAGGATATATAACGAATGAAGAGATTTTAAAATTAGATTATCTGCCCGAAACTCTATTAATACTGGGTACAAGGGCTGTATCTCTCGAATTTGCGCAGATGTTTAGAAGGTTCGGTTCAAGAGTCGTAGTGATAGGGCGTTCAGACAGGATTTTGCTTAACGAAGAGCCCGAAATTTCGGAATCGCTTATAGAAATTCTAAAAAAGGAAGGAATAGAATTTTTACTGAATTCAAAAATTAGCAGGCTTTATAAAGAGAACGGCAAAAAATTTGCAGAAATTAAGACCGAAGCAGGTATTAAAAATATAAATTTCGACGAATTTTTAATGGCGACCGGAGTTATTGGCAATACCGACGGTTTGAATTTAAACGTCGTCGGTGCGGAAACCGACGAATACGGCTTCGTAAAAGTGAACGACGAATTACAAACGGCTAATCCTGATATTTATGCCTGCGGCGACGTTACCGGTTTAACGAGGTTAGTTACGACGGCGGCTTACGACGGAAAAATTGCCGCAGAAAATATGTTGCACGCGAAACATTTAAAAGTCGATTATTCTGCGGTTGCCCATACGATATTTACTGATCCGGAAGTGTCGTCCGTAGGATTGACCGAAGAAGCGGCGCTCAAAGCGGGATACGAAGTAATAAAAACCGTTTTTCCCGTAGAATACGTTCCAAAAGCAAGGTCTATTTTTAAAACCGACGGAGTAATAAAGATGGTAGCCGATAAAAAAACCGGCAGGGTTTTAGGCGTCCATATGGTTGCGCATAACTCGTCGGAAACTATTCAGCAGGCAAGCGTTTATCTTCAAAACGCTTACACTATTCAGCAGATAGGCGAAGAAATAGGCGTTTATCCTACTATGGCGGAAGGACTTAAGTTAGCGGCTCAAACATTTACGAAAGACGTCAGCAAACTCAGCTGTTGCGCGTAAATAAATAATTATGTTGCAAGTTTTGGGTTTACATGCTAAGTTTACAATCGCTTTTATTTATGATATTATACTCCTTAAATTTTAAGGAGTATAATCCTTGTTTTTTAATAGAATCATTTTAAATCATCTTAAGAAGCGTTTAAATACTTTCCGATAGTCATGCTTACCTAAACGACACTTTCACGCATTTATGTTATATAATTATATTATTATTCTTGCTATAAAAATAAGAGAGTAAAAAATAAATATTTTAGCCAGATGGAAAAGACGGATAAATTGATTTTGCGTTTGACCGAAGAAGCTAAAGGCAGGCAGGGTTCTTTGTTTTATATATTGAACGGCATAAACAAAGAGCTGGGTTATATACCCGAAGAAGCCCTGCTGCAGACGGCTGAAAACCTCAATATCTCTAAAGCCGAAGTTTACGGTTTTCTTAGCTTTTTCAGGAATTATAAAACGGATGCCGAAGTCGGCTATATTTATCGTAAAATAGTCGTCTGCCGGTCCGAAAGCTGCGAAGCATCCGGTTCAAAACAATTAATAGAGCATATAAAAGCAAGCTTAAATCTGGATTTTGGCAAATACAGTCCCGACGGAAAATATTTTTTGGATTATGTTTATTGTTTCGGACATTGCGCCGCCTCCCCCGCAGTAGAGGTGGACGGCATACTTTACGAAAAAGTAAATCCAGAGGTTTTCGATAAAATTATTAAAACCTTTGATTCCAATAAATTAAAAGAACCTGCCGAACTTAAAGCTACTGACGTCGTAAAAAAAGAAGCACCGGTCAAATCTCTTATATTTAAAAGGTGCGGATATATAAATCCTTTGTCCGTGAGCGATTATTTAAATAACGACGACGGATTTAAGACATTAAGGAGAGTCATAGAAGAAATTAAATCTAAAGGGGACGAAGGAAAATTATTATTAATTAACGAACTAAAACAGTCGAAACTCAGAGGCAGGGGAGGAGCGGGATTTCCCGCAGGTATTAAATGGGAAACGGTGTTTAAAGAAAAATCCGACGTTAAATATATAATATGCAATGCAGACGAAGGCGATTCCGGCGCTTATGCCGACAGGATTATTCTTGAAAGCGACCCTGCGTCAGTTATAGAAGGAATAATTATAGCCGGATTAATAACGGGCGCAGAATACGGCTATATTTATTTAAGGGCGGAATATGCGGCGGCTAAGTCGATAATCGAAAGCGTCCTCGCTTTATTGAAAGACGGCGGCTATCTCGGCAGCGATATTTTAGGTTCAGGCTTTAGATTTAATATCGATTTAATAACCGGAGCAGGAAGTTACGTCTGCGGCGAAGAAACCGCTCTTATGGAAAGCATAGAAAATAAAAGAGCAACGGTAAGGCAGAGGCCGCCTGTGCCGGCGGTCAGCGGCTTATACGGGAAGCCCACCGTTATTAATAACGTATTGACGTTTGCTTATGCCGTTTATATTCTTAAAGGTAATTCTAATTTAGAATACTTCCTATCTTTAGGTACGGAAAATTCTAAAGGTACTATGCCTTTTCAGGTTTCGGGAGCGGTTAAAAATCCGGGAATTTTTGAGATTCCATTCGGAGTGACATTGAAAGAACTTTTAGAACTTGCGGAAGCCGATGTTAATGCCAAAGCAGTTCAGGTAGGAGGACCTCTCGGCGCTTACTTTCCTTTAAACGAAAAGTTTTTAAGTTTAAATCTGTCATATGAAAGCGTTTCGGAAAAAAACGGACTGCTTGGACACGGAGGAGTCGTAGTTTTCGGCGGCGAAACCGATTTTAAATACAGGCTGTTAAATGCTTTGGATTTTTTTATCGACGAATCGTGCGGAAAATGCGCTCCATGCAGAATAGGAACGGTACGGCTGAAAGAACTGCTTGATAGAGTTTTAAAGAAACAAAATACGGAAGAGAATTTAACAATAATAGACGAAATTCTTGATTCTATGAAATATTTGTCTTTGTGCGCTTTCGGAGCAGGCGTTCATATGCCTGTAAAGAGCCTTTTAACTTATTTTAAGAATGAAATTATATAATAATGAACGGCGAAAAAGAAAATAATTCCGAAAAAATAACGATAGAAATTGACGGTAAAACCGTTAAAGCGGAAAAAGGGATTACCGTGCTTCGTGCAGCTAAACAAAACTGTATATATATTCCGGCGCTTTGCGATTATAAAGATTTATTGCCATACGGTTCATGCAGGCTTTGCGGAGTTATAGTAGAAGGAAGAAAAGGATATTTTGCGGCTTGTTCCTTATATGCCGAAGACGGCATGAAAATTAAGACCGTTTCCGACGAACTTTTTTCTTTAAAAAAGACTTTAATGGAACTTTATCTGTCCGACCATCCGAACGACTGCCTGACATGTTTTAAAAACGGTCTTTGCGAACTTCAAACTGCGGCATCTTATTTCGGATTAAACGGAATAAGATTCAGGGGTAAAAGCCATTTAAATCTGCCCGTCGACGATTCAAATCCATATTTTTTATTTGACCCTAAAAGATGCGTAGTCTGCGCAAGGTGCGTCAGGGCTTGCGCAGAAATTCAAGGTAATTTTGCCCTTACCGTTTCCGGAAGAGGTTTTAAGTCCGTAATAAAAGCAGGCTGGGGCAAAGAAAACAGCTTTTTCGACTCCGAATGCGTTTCTTGCGGCGCCTGCGTAAAAGCATGTCCTACGGGCGCGCTTATCGAAAAAGGAATAGCGGATTACGGCAAGCCTTTTAAAAGTACCGGAACTACATGCGGTTACTGCGGCGTCGGATGTTCGTTTAACATAGAAACGAAAGGAGATAACATTATTAGGGCCGTTCCTGCCGACGATAGCCTTTCAAACTTCGGACGCTCCTGCATTAAAGGCAGGTTTTCTTTCGGCTACGTCAAAAGCGCGGATAGGCTTAAGCGCCCGCTTATAAGGGAAAATATAGATTTGCCTTTCAGGGAGGTTTCGTGGGAAGAAGCCTTTAGCTTTATCGCCGAAAGATTTAAAAATGTACAACTTAAATACGGAACTAATGCTGTAGGCGCAATCAGTTCGTCGAGATGTACAAACGAAGAAAACTACTTAATGCAAAAACTTGTAAGGGCGGTTTTTCATAACAACAACATAGACACATGCGCAAGGGTATGCCATCAGCCTACGGGTTACGGCCTTGGCGTAGCTTTTGGAACCGGCGCCGGAACGCAGGATTTAAGTTCGGTTTTACATTCGGACGTTATAATGGTAATTGGTTCCAATCCCACGGAAGCCCATCCGGTAGTGGGTTCTTTTATCAGGCAGGCAGGACGTTCCGGAGCAAAACTTATAGTAATAGACCCAAGGAAAACGGAGGTTGCAAAATCGCCCCACATAGCTGCGCGTTATCATTTAAGACCGCTTCCCGGAACCAACGTAATGCTTCTTAATTCTATGGCGCATTTTATTTTAAAAGAAAGTTTAATTAAAAAAGATTTTATAGATTCAAGGTGCGACGAAGAATCCTTTAAGTTGTGGGCTGATTTTATACTTGACGAATCGAACTCTCCGGAAACCGCGTCGAAAATTAGCGGCGTTCCTGTTGAATATATCGAGGGAGCTGCCCGGCTTTATGCGGAAGCGTCAGCCGCATCTATTTTTTACGGTCTCGGCGTAACCGAACATCTGCAGGGTTCTACCGGAGTTCTTGCAATAGCGAATTTAGCTATGGCGACGGGAAATATCGGCAGACAAGGCACGGGCGTCTCTCCTTTAAGAGGGCAGAACAACGTTCAGGGAGCGGCGGACATGGGAGCGGAGCCTTCGACCCTGCCAGGTTACAGACATATTTCCGACGAAAAGTCGAGGACTTTATTTGAACGAATATGGAACGTAAAATTGGACGATGTACCCGGCATGAGGCTTCCCGATATGCTAAGGGGCGGATTGGACGGCAGATTTAAAGGCATATATATTATGGGAGAAGACATCGTTCAAACCGACCCCGACTCAAACAGAATAATAGAATCTTTAAGAAATATGGATACTGTAGTCGTTCACGATCTGTTTAAAACCGTCACTGCCGAATACGCTCATGCCATACTCCCCGGCTCATCCTTTTTAGAAAAAGACGGCACTTTTACAAACTGGGAAAGGAGGATGCAGAGGGTAAGAAAAGTAATAGAACCCTTAGCCGGTTTGCAGGACTGGCAGGTAATAGCAGGACTTTCAAAATCACTGGGTTATAACATGTACTATTATAATCCTGCGGAAATAATGGATGAAATTGCAATTACTACGCCGCAGTTTTCGGGACTCAGCTATGAATTGCTGGATAATAAAGGCTCTGTCCAGTGGCCAGTCAATTCCGAAAATCCGCAAGGTACGCCTATTTTACACACAGAGAAGTTCGTAAGAGGGGAAGGCAGGTTTTCTATTACGAAACATATCGGTTCCAAAGATGCTATATCGGAAGAATATCCTTTTATTTTAACGACCGTAAGAAATCTTTACCAGTATAACTGTTCAAATAATACCCGCAGAAGTTTTAACAGCTTATGGTATGGGCAGGACATATTGGAAATTTCCCAAGAAGATGCCGAAAAGTTATTAATAGAAGACGGCAGTTTAGTTGCCGTAAAAAGCAAAAAAGGTTCGGTTACGCTTCACGCAAAAATCAGCAAAAGAGTTATGAAAGGAGTAGTTGCCACCACTTTTCACTTTCCGGAACTAAAAACCAACGTTTTAACCAGCGAATATGCCGACTGGTCAACAGAAACTCCAGAATATAAAGTAACTGCGGTTTCTATAAGCAAAGCCGACACGCCTTTTGCTTCAAGGAATTATAATCCTTTATTTAAAGGGGACGAAGAAATTAAATCGATGTTTTTAGACATCTGCAGGATTTTTGCTCCGTATCCCCCCGAAATTGCGGCGGAAGAAATTCAAAACCACGTTAATAAATACTGGGAGCCGTTTTTACGCAAAAAACTTTTTGAAATTTACGCCTGCGACGAAAGCACTTTTAAAACCGCTATAAAAAAAGCTATAAGCTAAAATAAGATTTAACTTCAATCCAAAATGCGGTTATTTTGCAAAATTTAACTTCTTTGATTGTTTTTTAATAATATCAAATTGCCAGGCAAGTTCAGTGATTATTTGGCTATTAGACGTGATAGTGATTTTTCCCAATAAATCTTCCCTATGTGAAATTATCCCTATAGATAATTCTTCGGATATTGCAAAACTGGCATACGGCAGCATTTTATCTAATTCGTTTTGAAAAACGTAAAATACATTAATATTGTTTTTTGCTTGTTCCTCCATAATTTCTTTCATTTTGGTAAAATCGTCCTCATTCTTTAAAATAAATATTCGTTCGATATGAACGCCTCTTTTTGCCTGCCTGTAATTTTGTTGCGTATGTTCGGTAACATCCTTGCCGTATCCCCAATAAAACGGTTCTATAAGATTGCTTGCAACCTTAAACGACTGCCCTGGTTTTAATTCTTTCAATACAATTAATTTAGCGGCGTAAATATCGTGAAAAATAAAATCTCCGCCTTTTTCAGCCTGTTTTAAGAGGATATGAATTTTTTCAAAATCTTCTATAGCTATTTTAGTCGGAATATCCGATTTTTTCTTTTTGAGTTTATTATACAACAATATAGTTTCATTAATTGCGATTTGTTCCCTGAGGGGAAGCTCCAGCGACGGAAAAGCCGCTTTTAATCTTTTTTCAAGATTATCGATGGCTATTACAATTTCCGCAAGGATAGCGGCTAATGCAAAAGCCAATACGATTACTATTTTTGTGGAAACGTTTAAATGGAAATATGCGCCTAACCAAAATGTGAGAACTATAAACAAAATACCGAATATTCCTATTAACAGGCGCAAAAATAAAATCCTTGACATTACATTATCCCCTTAATATTAAATAATATATATATATTAATAATTGATAATACGTATATTATGCAAGATTTATTTATTATAATAATTTAAACAATTTCATTAAATAACCGAAACCGCAAACATTAAAATGCCGAGTATAATTATAAACGTACCTTGATAAATTCTCAATGTTTTAGCTGCGGAATTTTTTGAAATATAAGCTCCGGCTTTAGAGCCGATTAATGCACCTATTCCTAATGGTATAATATAAACCGCAAGGTTAAAAGGGTTTTTAATGTAGTAAAAATGAATTAGTCCTCCGATTAAAGAAATTATCGCCATAATCGATATTATAGTTGAAAATGCAATTCTTGGCGGTATCTGCTCAACGGCAGTCAAAAAAGTTCCCGTTATTCCCCCTATGCCGATTCCTATAAATCCAGAAACTAATCCGGCGATTAAGGAAAAAACATTTATTGCAAGAGGGCTTTTTATTTCATAATCATATGTTGTTCCATTCGTTTCTTTATGTTTTTTTCTAATATGCCCGCTAAAATAACCTTTACTTTTTATTTTACTATTATTTAACGTATCTTCAGCTTGTTTATCGGAATAATTAGTTTTAATTGCCGCCTGTTTTTTTGTCGCAATCAGAGAAAATATTCCTATGCCTATTACTATTATCGAAAAAATCCATTTAAATTGGTTTGTTGGAATGTAATTGCTTAAAATTGAACCTGCTATAATGCCTATTAACGCAGGAATTAAAACCATTATAAAAAGATGCTTGTCTAAAGCTGCGTCTTTGTAAAAAATGTATGAACCTCCGGCAGTGCTTATCATTATTGTAAGAAGAGACAAACCGCTTGATTCTAACGGCGATAAATGCATATAGAATATAAAAAACGGAACTAATAATATCCCGCCCCCGATGCCTATAGCATTTCCGACGATTCCTACTAAAAGAGCGGTTATAAAAAGCGTGAAATATATAAAAATCGGATTTAAAGAATAATACATATTTATATTCTTCTGCGAGTATTCAATTTATAGCGCAAAATAATTATTGCTTGAATTTGTTAGCCAAACTATGAAATTATTTAATTAATATTAAGTAAAATAATGGCAGGCAAAGCAGTTCGTTAAGTAAAAACAGTTTTATAGACCACTTATGCAGACTGTTAAATCCTTTTCTTTTCGGGTCGTCTTGCGGCGTTTCGTCTATTGAGCCCATTTGTTGTTTCAAAATATTTAATTTTTTAGAAATGAAGTTTTCGGAAAACAGCAGTATAATAAGTATTATTAAAGGAAGAACGAAGATGCTTAATACGGCATCATTTTTTGCGTATAATATATAGCCGGCGAATATCATTACACCCTGAGTAATATATCCGAGTATTGAAAATTTGCCTAGAAGGGTGCCTACCATATTGCCGGCTTCGTGTCTCGATTTTAGCGTTTTAAAGATATACGGCGCGGCTATATAGCCTATAAATATACTTGAACCGAAAAAAATCGATAAACATAAAGAGTAAATATATAATAAAATATTTAAATACATTTGTTGTCCTCCAAAATTAATTATAATAATTTTTAAATTTACGTTAAATATATATTTATTTAAATTTATTTTATCTTTGAAATTTTAAAACGTTTAGCATCGGGCAATCGCCTTTGCCCGTTTTTTTTACTTCGCACTGAGAAATAAGGCTTAAAAGCTCTTTTCGTATAAGGTTTAATGAATAAATTCTTTTATC
>JAJYHI010000075.1 GCA_021784835.1 bacterium | reverse complement strand
CGTTTGGGGGTTTGTCGCTTTTAGCGTCCCTAAAGACGCTCATCCCTCTCTCTCCGCCAGATATAACACTCAAGCAATTTTAGCATATAATTCGTTAAGGCAGTACTAAAGAGGGATTCGAACACCCATAGCGCGAAGCGCGTTTGGGGGTTTGTCGCTTTTAGCGTCCCTAAAGACGCTCATCCCTCTCTCTCCGCCATACAAATTTTGTCTTTTAACTCCCCTCCTTTTTAAGATATATTTTTCTGCGTGTTTAGTAAAAGCACGTCTTTTGCTGCAGAAAAATATGGTGGCAGGCATCAGCCTGCCGGGGTGGTTTCAGGATAACGGAGCCGTCTTTCCAAATTCTTTTTTTATACAATCAATCAAGTAGTCGGTATTTTCAAAAACCACCTTGTTTTCAAATCTTAAAACTTTTATTCCGCAATTAAGCAAAAACAAGTCGCGATCATTATCGTATTCGGCTTGAGTTTCAATATTATGAACCTCACCGTCTAGTTCAATTGCTAATTTTTCGGACGGGCAATAAAAATCCAAAATATAATTACCTATACTGTGCTGTCTGCGAAATTTTCTGCCGTCTAATTGTTTATTTTGCAAATACTTCCAGAGTTTTGATTCTGCAGGCGTAAGATTTTTGCGTAATCGCTTGCGAAATGTTTTTAATATTTTTTTATTGCTTGGAATATCGCTTATTTTATTCTGCATTATATTAAAAACCACCCCGCCCTGACGGGCACCCCTCCTTAAAAAGGAGGGGAATTTTATGCAAAATTAGCAATTATGATTGTATCGGAAGAGGGCTCCCCTCCTTAAAAAGGAGGGGAGTTAAAAGTAGCATATCCAACATATGAAACATCTAAAATTAATAAAATAGTAAAACAAATTGGACGTAAATAAATAATATGCAAATTCAAACTTTACACCCCTCCTTAAAAAGGAGGGGAGTTTTATACTTATTTAAACCCATAGGTTCTTAATCTATCTGCTAATTCTAATTATATCACTACATCTTTCGTTACGTCTTGATAGCAAATTTGATTTGATATTATAAGATAATTCATTAGATATACTTCTGTTTATATATTTGACCATAATGCCTTAACTTATATCCTTTCGCTTGAATATTAAAGACGATACAATAAACAGCAGTGCCGTATAACAAATACCGTAAACAATACGATAAAATATTGTCCCACCGGGAATCGATATTTTATATGCCGCTTCGGAACTTATATTGAATATGGAAAAATTGGGCAGAACGGTATAAATAAAACGGACTATATTGGTCAAGGCATGGTTAGCCTGATGCACCATGACGACTTTGCCGTTTATAATCTTTTTCACGGGCTTAACTAAATCGTTCATCCTGCTCGAAACGTTGCCTATAAAAAAAACGAGTATCGCAAATACGGAAGCTAAAGCTTTTGACGTTATCAAAGAAAAAAACAGGGCCGTAGCGGAGATAAATATCGATTCGATTATTATAAACAACCCCTGAATTATCAAAGGCTGCGGCAGGAGATAAAAAGTAAAAGGCGACGAAGAAACGCCGGCAGGCTTAACGCCAGAACCGGCCGCTTTTGCAATAGGTCCCGCCGGCACGATAAATTTATGCATAATCAACAGCACTAAATAAAAAATCAGCATCATTATAATCGTAGAAAAAATTATCGCCGCCGCAAGCCCTAAAAAGCGCCCTATTAAATATTCGGTTCTTTTCAGCGGCCTGGTAATGCTAAGAAAAATGCTTTTCTTTTCAATATCGTCGTAAACCGCCGAAGCGCCGATAAAAATTCCGATAAAAATATTAAAAATAGATATGGCGAATATAGAAAAATCCACCATAATTCTTCCCTGGTTTATAAAACTCGTCTGGGAAACGAAATAACTGCCGGATACGAGTATTAAAGCGAATATTAAAAAAGAATAAAAAATTTTCGAATTTTTTATTTCCTTAAAAGAATACATTATTCCGTATAAAATCTTTTTCATTAAAATACCCCGCTAATTTTTTCTGCTTTTAAGCATTAAATCGTATAGATAAATTTCTAAAGGCGTGCTGTATTCCGCAGGCAAACGATAATCTTTTCTTTCTTCCGCATAGCCTGCCGCCTCGTTTTCCATATCCTTAAGATTTCCATTTTTTATTAACCTCCCGTTTACCAGAACCGCTATCCTGTCGCACAGCTCTTTACTGTCGGCAAGCACGTGGGACGAAAAAAATATGGTCTTTTTTCTCTCCTTGAGCTTAAATATTATATCTTTAAACTCTTTCCGCCCGATAGGGTCGAGTCCAGACAGCGGTTCGTCGAAAATTAAAATCTCCGGATCGCCCAAAATAGAAACGGCAAGAGCCAGCCTCTGGGTCATGCCCTTCGAATATTTATGGGCTTGGATATTTTTTGCATAAAAAATACCTGCTAATTTTAGCGTATCGTCAATTTCATCTTTATTTATTTTTTTATTTAAAAGTTTTGAGTAATAATTAATAATTTCTATGCCTTTAAGCCCGCGCGGGAAACTCGGATTTTCCGGCAGATAGCCTAATTTAAGCCTCGCCCTGTAATCCGACGCATAATACCCGTTTATTTTAATGTTTCCGCCCGACGGCTTAATGAGTCCTACAATCATTTTAATCGTCGTGGATTTGCCTGCACCGTTCGGACCGAAAAAACCAGTGACTTTTCCCTCTTCTATATCCAAAGAAAGGTCTTCTACCGCATTTTTTTTCGTTCCGAAAAAACCGACCCTGAAATATTTGGCTGCGTTTTTTATTTCAATCATGATTTCCTCTCTTTTTGAGG
>JAJYHI010000057.1 GCA_021784835.1 bacterium | reverse complement strand
ATAAATAAATCTAATTTATATAATTTAGAACTTCATATATTTTTTATTATTATAATATTTTCTCTTATTAATGTAAAGAAAAATGTAAAGAAAAATTGAATTTTTTTTTAATATATAATAAAATGAACAAATGAATAGAAATAAAGGCTGTATAGCTGAACTGGATTATTTTATAGAAAAATTCGGCGTTTCGTTGAACCGCGAAGCAATAATAAAAGAAGATATTTTGCGGCAGGGAATCGCTTTCGAAGAAGTTTCGAGCGAAGAAAATTTTTCCGGCAAATCCTATTTTATTTTTTCATTCAACGTCGATAACGACGGCGACGTAATCAATAAAAAATATCCGGAAGAAATAGCCGTTGAAAACGGACCCTACAACCTGAAACGAACTGTTATTTCGGTAAGGATTAATAAGTCTTCCCCTTATATCGTTAAATACGAACCGGAATCCGGCGGCTATAAACTATATCTCGAGGGCGGTTATATGGGGGACGTTTCTTTTTCTCCCGAAAAGTCTTATATGTTAAAAAAAACCGGGTCGGGAAAATCGGTAAGGGACGTCGCTCCAACTATAGAATGGGGCTATCTAATATATCTTGCCGTTTTCAGAATGTGCCAGTATTTTGAAAATCATACCGAGTGCGCATTCTGCGATATGAATTCAAATTACTTAAATCAAAAAAAAGCAAATAAAAATTATTCCGCTATTAAATCTGTCGAGGACATTATAAGCGCGCTGACAGTAATAGAATCTTCCGAGGATTCTTCCGCGGGGGCATATACTTTAACGGGCGGCAGCATCATAGACGAGGTCAAATTTAAAGGGGACACGGAAATAGATTTTTACGTCAGGTTCCTTGAAGCTATAGAAGAAAAGTTCAAAGGAAGGTGGCTCAGCAAAGTAGTGGTGCAGGCGCATACGCAAAAAAATTTAATGAGGCTTAAATCCGCCGGCGCTTATATTTATCATACTAATTTCGAGGTGTGGGATAAAAATCTTTTTGAAAAAATTTGTCCCGGTAAATCTAAATTTATCGGAAGAGACGAATGGATTAAAAGAATCGTGGACGCAGTTGCAGTTTTCGGCGAATATAAGGTTATTCCAAACTTCGTCGGCGGCATAGAGCTTTCAAAGCCTTTCGGGTTCGAAAGCATAGACGAAGCGGTAAATTCAACCGCCGAAGGGCTTGAATTTTTTATGTCGCAAGGAGTTATCCCAAGATATACTACATGGTGCCCCGAGAAAACCAGCAAGTTAGGAAAATTGGGCAATTCATCCGCTCCGCTGGAATATTACGTTAAACTTCTTCTTAAATGGCATGAACTGCACTATAAATATAATCTTCCGTTTCCGGAAGGCTATGGTGCGGCAGGGCCCGGTAAAGCAGAATTTTCGGTCAGCGCATTTATGGATGCTTTTAAGGTTGAAACGCCGCAAAATTTATGATAATATATAAATATATGTATATTTATATACAAAACTATTATTATATAACTAAAATTAAAGAGGGGTTTTTATGAATAAAAAAAACAACGAAAATGAAATAAACGCAAATAAAGACTATTATGAAGAAGGTGTAGATTCGTGCGGTAGCGGAGAGGAAGGTGATTCCTGCGGATGCGGAAGCGAAGACGAAGGTTCTTCCTGCGGTTGCGGCAGTGGCGAAGGACACGGGCACGGAAGCAAGAACCCGTTTGACGAACAAACGCCGATAAGCGGGGTAAAGAACATCATAGCGGTCGCAAGCGGAAAAGGCGGAGTAGGAAAATCTACGTTCAGCGTCAATCTGGCTATTACGCTGGCAAATCAAGGAAAAAAAGTAGGGTTGTTAGACGCCGACCTTTACGGTCCCAGCATTCCCACTATGATGGGAATAAATAAAAGACCCGACCTTACGTCTAGTAATAAAATAGTCCCCCTTGAAAAATTCGGGATAAAACTTATGTCGTTAGGATTTTTAATTCCGGAAGATGCTCCCGCTATATGGAGGGGGCCGGTGGTAATGCAGGTCATAACCCAGTTCTTAAAAGACGTCGAATGGGGCGAAATAGATTTTCTGGTAGTCGATCTTCCTCCGGGAACCGGCGATATTCAGCTTACGCTAGTGCAGACGGTTCCGATAAATTTTGCCGTAGTCGTCTCGACCCCCCAGGATATTTCGCTTATAGACGCGAAGAAAGCCCTTGCGATGTTCGATAAAGTAAACGTGCCGGTTTTCGGGATAGTCGAAAATATGAGTTATTTCATTTGCCCGCATTGCAATAAGCGTTCCGATATATTTAAACATGGGGGAGCTAAAGCCGCCGCCGAAAAATTAGGCGTGAATTTTCTCGGTGAAATACCGATAGTCGAAGATATTTGCGAACTTTCTGACAAAGGCGAGCCTATAATGACCAAAGACATACACCCTGAGGTAAAATCGGTATTTAATAAAATATCGGATTCTCTGATTTTAAGGTCTGAGCAGAAGGTAGGGGCATAAAACGATACTTAGAAGCAAAGATGTAAACATAAAAAAATTATTAAATCTTATTAAGGAGGATTTACTAAATGTCTTCAGAAAAAGTTTTGGCGTTTACGGATTCAAATTTCGATGCCGAGGTTTTAAAATCGGATAAGCCCGTGCTTGTCGATTTTTGGGCTGTATGGTGCGCTCCGTGCAGGGCAGTTGCCCCTGTAATAGATGAAATCGCATCGGATTACGACGGAAAAATTAAAGTAGGCAAGGTCAATGTTGACGAAAATCAGGTTATTCCAGGCAAATACGGAATAAGAGGAATACCTACGGTCATTCTCTTCAATAAGGGGC